>NZ_JBJDOQ010000017.1:0-95420 GCF_044901215.1 Stenotrophomonas sp. NPDC078853
GCGGCCGCGAAGCGGCGGGGTGTGGGTGTTGGTGAGACGGGGCCCGCGGTTTGCGCAGCAAAGCGTGGGAGCGGCAGCGCGAATGCGATGACGTGTACCCGCGCCATGGATGGCGCGAAACGAGGCCCGCAGGAGCGGCTCTTGCCGTCCCCCGACCAGCCCCACCGCCCGGCCCAAGCTCAGCTTCAAGCTTCAAAGCCACCCGCGAGGGGGGCCAAACCGTTCGCCCCACCCAACGGCTGCTTCACCCGTGCCGGATTAGGCTGGAAACCCGTATCCCCGTGGAGGAAGCCCCCATGGCCACCGGATGGGCACAGGACGGCGCCGTGCAGGACCAGATCGACGCCACCGTCGACGATGCCATCGCCCGCGCCCGCAGCCAGCTCAAGCAGGGCCCCGGCCTGGAACACTGTGAGGAATGCGACGCCCCGATCCCGCTGGCCCGGCGCAGGGCCGTACCCGGCGTCCGCCTGTGCGTGGCCTGCCAGCAGGCCCACGACGAAGACGAAAGCGCCCAGTCCGGCTACAACCGCCGCGGCAGCAAGGACAGCCAGCTGCGCTGAACCAGGGTCGCGTTACCGCTTTTTCCTTTTCACTTACGCGGCGGCCCCCGGCCTAGATCAAGGCTGTAGCTTGAAAGGCGCCCGCGAGGGGGTTCCTACCCGTTCGACAACCCCTCAACCGTCGCCCTGGATCCCACCCGGCGCCGTGGACGGATCCCGCCACCGCCGCACGGTGCGCTGGAAAAACAGGTTGTTCGGCAACTGCAGCACCGTGCCTTCGTGCCCCTCGCCGGTTTCCTGCAGGGTGGTGTAGATCAGGTTCACATCGATCACCCGGCCCTTCAGCCCCGGCTTCTCGCCGTTCTCCAGTACCTCGATGTAATCGTGCAGGCGGAACGGCCGCGTGGTGAAGATAAGCAGCGTGCAGAAGATGTTCGACAGCACGCTCCAGGCCGCGAAGAACGCCACCGCGCCTACCGCCGCAAAGCCGGTGAAGGCCGTCCACAGCACCGTCCCGGAGGTTCCCAGGATGCGCAGGATCACCAGCAGCGCACCAAAGTAGATGACGAAGGTCGTGATCCGGCGCGCGCCCATCACCATTTCCGGCGGCAGGGTGTAATGCGCAGCGAAGCGGCGGATCAGCCGTCGCAGCACCAGCTTCAGCAGCCACGCGGCCAGCAGCGTGGCCAGTACCAGCAGGACCATTTCTGCCTGTTCCAGCCAGGCATGGGCCCACGGCGGCAGGTACTTTTCCATCGAACAGACATCCGGTAACGCAGGGGGAGGTCGATGTTACCTGCGCCCGGCCCGGGGATCGACCATCGCCATGGCGCCGGGCAGGTCGGCACAGGCCGCCACTACGCCCTGTTGCAGCAGGCAGGCGCGGTTGCCCTGCAGGCGCACCTGCAGTTGCAGGGGATTGCCCTGCAGCAGGCCGCAGACGAGGATGGCAAGCAGGCCGCTGGCGGCGGGGGTGGACATGGGCCTTCTCCGTGGCCGGGGTGGCCGCTGGGTACCGGGCTTGGATGCAGGCGGGCGCCGAAAGGTTTAACGCCACTTCCCACTCAACCGCTTTAAACCTTTTCCGCAGGCGCCGCATCCAAGGGTCATGCTCGACACGCTCACCCCCACACTGGATACAAGCCTGCCTGCCTACGACGAACCGGCGGTGGTGCGGGCTGCCGCCGCAGGCGATGTGGCCGCCTACGAGCAGCTGTACCGGCGGCATGCGCCGCGGCTGTTCGCGGTGGTGTGGCGGTTGTGCGGCGGCCAGCGGGCACGTGCCGAAGACGCGCTGCAGGAAGCGTTCCTGCAGGCTTGGAAAGCGCTGCCGGCCTTCCGGATGGACAGCAGCATCGCCACCTGGCTGCATCGACTGGCGGTCAACGCCGCGTTGATGGAGCTGCGCGCACGCAGCAACCAGGCCCACGACAGCCTGGACGATGCGGGCCTGGACCTGCCGCAAATGCACGTGCATGACCGCTGCGCCGGGACCGAACGCGACCTGGAAAGGGTGCTGGCCACCTTGCCGCCGCGCGCGCGCGCCGTGCTGGTACTGCATGACATCGAAGGCTGGAAACACAGTGAGATCGCCGAACAGCTGCAGATGGCGGTCGGCAGTTCGAAGGCACAGTTGCATCGAGCACGCGGCCTGTTGCGCGCGCGCCTGGGAGACATGACATGAACCACGAAGACCCCCGTATGACCGACCCCACCGACCACACCGACGATGCGCTGCAGCAGCGCCTGCGCGCGCTGCCAAGGGAGCTGGCGCCGCCGGGTGACGGTTGGGCACGGGTGCAGGCTGCGCTGCCGCCGCGGCCGCCGATCGTGGCCGCCCCGCCGCGAATGCTGGGCCACGGCCCCTCCGTAAGGCGCCGCCTGCGCTGGGCAGTGCCAGCCGGCGCGGCATTGGCCGCCAGCGTTGCCTTGTACTGGGTAGCGCCGACGACGATGCAGCTGCCATCGCAGACGCCGGCTGCGCCCAGCGTGCTGCAGCAGCAGGCCAGCGCGATGAGCGCCGATTACCAGCAGGCCATCGCAGCGCTGCCGCGGGTCGATGCGCCGGAGTGGCGCCCGGCGCTGCGCGAGCTGGACGACAGTGCCCACCAGATCCATGCCGCGCTGGCGCAGAGCCCGCGTTCGCGCCACCTGCTTGAACAGCTGCAGCGCACCTATGCGCTGCGGCTTGAACTGACCCGGCAGGCGGCAACGTCTACCGGCCTGCCCAGCTGATCCGATCCATCAGGAGAATCACGACCATGAACGCTTGTTTCCTGCGCCGCCCGCTGCTTTTCGCCGCATTGGCGCTGCTGTCCCTGCCGGCGTGGGCGGACACCCGCGTCGATGAGCGCCATGCCATCGCCAGTGGCGGGCGGGTCGAACTGAGCAACATCGCCGGCAAGGTGATGGTACGCGGCTGGGACCGCAGTGACGTGCAGCTCACCGGCACGCTCGCCGAAGGATTGACGTTGAAGCAGGAAAAAAGCGCGAACCGGGTACGCTGGGAAGTGCAGTACCCGCGGCGCAACAACAGGGGCGGCGCCACGCTGGAACTGCGCGTGCCGCGTGCGGTGGAGCTGCAGCTGGGCACGGTCAGCGCCGACCTGGACATCAGTGCGATCGACGTCAAGCGCCTGCAGGCAAACACGGTCAGCGGTGACCTGCGCGCCGCCGGTCGCAGCGCTGAGAGCACGCTCAACACCGTCAGCGGTGATGTCGACGCGCAGTTGCAGACCCCCCGCATGGACGCGCGGACGGTGAGTGGCAGCATTCGGGCCGGTGGCGGGCTGTCCGGCGAAATCGGCGCCACCTCGGTGTCGGGCCGGGTTGGCGTGGAGGCCGGGCGCACCCAGCGCATGGTCGTGGAGACGGTATCGGGCACGGTCGAGCTGTCCGCGGCGGCCTTGGCGCCGGGCGGGCGGATCAGCGTGGAATCGGTCAGTGCGCCGATCTCCCTGCAGCTGCCGCGCAACGTGTCCGCGCAGCTGTCGGTGAACAGTTTCAGTGGCTCCATCCAGAGTGACGCCGGCAAGGTGGAACGGCCGCGTTACGGCCCTGGCAGCTCGCTGGATACCCGCTTGGGCAATGGAGATGGGGACATCAGCCTGGAATCGCATTCCGGTGGCGTGCGGGTGCGGCTGGATCGCTGACCCGTTGGCAGGGGCCAGCCTTGGCCGGCCGCGGCGGTGATGCCGCCGCGGTCGCCGACGCGGTCAGCTGGCTTTCTTCAGCGACCAGGTGTTGCCGAGGACTTCGATCTTGCCGCCAGCCTTGCGGAACGCGGCCAGGTCGGCGGCGATGCTGTTGCTGCTGGGCGTGGACGATGAACCGCCCTTGCGCTCGTTGCGGATGGTGTTGCTGGCCTTCGCGGGGGTCTTTGCCTTGCGGGGCATGGGTGCTCCTGTCAGGTGGAAGGGTGGGGAGGGTTCCAGGCAAGTGCCTGGTGCTGGTAATCCTGCCGTTCACGCTGGCAGTCATCGCCGCCCATCTCGAACTGGCGACAGATGGCGGGGCGCTGCGTATAGATGGAACAACGCAGGTGATACGGGTCGATGGCTGCGCACCAGCCTTCTTCGTTCTGCGCCATGCGGCGACCGCCGTGGCCGTCGCTTTCAACGAACCAGATGGGGACGTCATCGCCCGGCATCAACCACACCGGCATCCGGCAGCACACCGCGTCACAGCGACGACAGTCGATGGAGGCGGGGGTCTGCTCAGTTTGTAAGGCCTCGTGGGCCTTCGTAATGCCCAAGGATGGTCTCGATCGCGGCTCGGAGCGGGTGCGTGGTCATGGAAGCGCCAAGGCAAGCATGGCCACAGGGCCCGCAAGGGGCGGCTGCGCACTGAAGAGCGCGGCGTGCGCCACAAGGGCGGCACGTCAGCGGTAAGCGCAGGTGAATGTCAAGCCGGTCGAGTTTAACGCGGATCGTGCGAAGATATGTTAATGCGAACCCGCTGCGGCCAGCGCGAGCCCCTGGACGACGCCGAAAGAGGCATCGCCATGGACCTGGCGGGCTTCGGGGAAGGCATCGGCGGCGGCCTGCCGCAGGTAGCCGGCGCGGGACATGCCGCCGGTCATGAACACCGCATCCGGGGCCTGGCCGATGTCCTGGCGGACCTGGTCGAGCAGCTCGCGCAGCTGGCCAAGGTAGCCGTGCGCGGCCTGCCCCAGACCCTCGGCGGAAGTTTCCGTCTGCAGCCCCTTTTCGATGAACGGCAGCGGACTGGCATGTGCGGCAGCGCCACTCAGGCTGATCTTGGCGCGTTCCACCTCACGGTACAGGCGTGCGGTGTTGCCGGTGTCCTGCAGCGCCTGCAGGCGGCTGCCATACGGGTCTTCGACGTGGTCGTAGCGGTGCTGGCGGAAGTCGCGCTGGCGGGTCATGTCCTGCACCATCGCCGCTTCCACGTAGTGGTGGGTCGGCACCCGGGTGATGCCGCGGCCGAACAGTGGCATGTAGGCGGCCAGGCTGAGCGCCAGGTCGATATCGGTACCGCCGCGGGCTATGCCCCAGGCGCGGTGGATGCGCGGCGGCTCGCCCCCGCCCACGCGGGCATGGGCGATGTCGGTGGTGCCGCCGCCGATGTCCACGATGATCGCCTCGTGCGGCTGCCCACTGGTGGCGTGGTAGTGCATGGCGGCCGCGGCGGGCTCTTCCATGAAGGCCACTTCGTCGAAACCGGCGCCCAGCGCAGCTTCGCGCAGGATCGCCAGCGCCTGGTCGTTGCCGGCATCGCCGATGGAACTGCGGAACTGCACCGGCCTGCCCAACAGGGCTTCGCGCACCGGTGCGCCCAGCTGCGCGCTGGCGGTGAGCCGGATGTGTTCCAGGATGTGGGTGGCGATCCCGGTGATGGTCTGCCGCGCGCGCGGGTGCAGGTTGTAGCCGAGCATCGATTTCGGGCTCTGCACCAGGTTGCCTTCGTTCTCCTCGAAGTAGGCTTCCAGCGCGTCATCGCCATACACCGCGTTCTGCAGCAGCTGGCTGGAACTGCGCGGCTCGGCCATGCGCTTTTCCATCCACTGGCGGCGCAGCGACAGCAGTGCTTCGCGGCGCAGGGCTTCGGGCGGGCGCGCCTGACCGTTGGCACGCGCCTGGGCGGCGGCCGCTTCGATCAGCGCCTGCAGCTCATGTTCCTGGCCGGGTTCCAGCTTGAATTCACCGGGGTCCTGCATGATGCCGGGGAAGTACACCGAGGTGCGGAACTGGTCGGCGTCACCGAAGCGGATCGGCTGTACCTGGCCATCGCGGACGATGGCTGCGGCGGAGTTGCTGGTGCCGAAGTCGATGCCCAGGCGCATGGTGGGGTTCCGCTGTTTCGAGGGCCGCGCACTGTAGCGCGCCGGCCCGCCCAGCGGTAGGGCCGGTCCGCCAGGGCGGGCGGTTACAATGGCCGCTGTTGAACTACAGCCAGGTTTCGCCCGATGTCCGCCACCCCCGCCTGCCCGCAATGCACGCTTGAAAACACCTATGCCGATGGCGCCCTGATGATCTGCGCCGACTGCGGCTTCGAGTGGACCGCCGAGGAAGGTGTCGGTTCCGGCGTGGTGGTACGGGACAGCAACGGCAACGTGCTGGCTGCCGGTGACACGGTCACGGTGATCAAGGACCTGAAGGTCAAGGGCTCGTCGATCCCGCTCAAGCAGGGCACGGTGATCCGCAACATCCGCCTGGTGGAAGACGATGCCGAGCACATCGAAGGCAACTCGGACAAGATCAAGGGCCTGGTGCTGAAGACCTGCTTCCTCAAGAAGGCCTGATGCCTCAGCGGCCCAGCCGCGCGCTGGCCTGCTGCCGCCGCCAGCGCTGCAGGCTGTCCAGCTTGTCCTGGTAACGCGACTGCAGGGCTGCACCGCCCAACGCCTGTGCGCGCGCCAGTTCGCCATTGGCGCGCTCCAGCTGGCCGGCCATCAGATAGGCACGGGCCAGCGCGAAGTGGAACTGGTGTGCGCTGTCGTACAGACGCAGCGCACGCCGGTAATAGGTGATGGCTGCATTGGCATCACCGGCACGTTCGGCCTGCGTGCCGAGCACATACTGGAAGAATGGATCACTCTGCCGCACGCTGCGCAGGCGGGCCTGCAGGCGTGCCGCTTCGCTGGTTTCGCCCAGGCGCAGCAAGAGGTTGCTCGCATTGGCCAGGCTGGCCGGATTGCGCGGCGCGATGCGCAGCGCATCGTCGTAATGCTGCCGCGCAAGCGCCAGGTTGCCCTGGCGGGTTTCCAGGACGCCAAGGTTGTTCAGCGCCGAAGGGAAGTCGTTTGCCTGGCCCAACGCGGCGCCGTACCACGCACGCGCGCCTGCCACGTCACCGGCCTCCATCCGCTCGGCACCACGGTTGTTGTAGAAGTGGGCAAGCGCTCGCGCATCACTGATCTGCCGCGGGCCGTCGCGGTCGTACAGCACGTTGCGGTCCAGGTCGACGGTGCCGCGGCGGCCGTTGAATTCGATGCCCGCGTTGACGTGGCCGACGTTGTAGAGCACGCCGGCATCCTGGTACCACGACACCACCTGCGCCACTTCCTGCACCTGCGCCTGGATGCCGATATGGCGTGCCAGGGTGACGAACAGCAGAGTGAAGGACAGGCAGTTGGCGCGACGATGCTGCCATGTCTCTTCGATGGTGTAGGTCGCCCCGGCGTCGTACTGCAGGTCCATGCCATCGCGGTCGAAGATCATTTCCGCCAGTCGAAGCAGCTGCGGACCACGGCCGCCGCCCGGATCGATGACGCGGGCCTGCAGCAGCGCGGACAGTGCCGGCGGGATGGCCGTCACTTCAGCCGGGGAGGGGGGCGGTACAACCGTGGGTGGTACGGTCTGCAACCGGGCGGAAGGGGCCTGCACCGATGACTGCGCCATCGCCGGCGCGGCGACCAGCGCGACCAGGGCAAGCATCACCACGGCATGCAACAGCAGGCGGTTCATCGCCATTCTCCGCAGGCGCGGCACGCGCCATCGGCTTGAGCATAGACCGACCCATGCCCGCCGCCACACCGCTGGTCGGACACATGCCGGTCATCCACAGCGGGTGTGGACCATGCGCGGAGAAAGCTGTGCATAAGTGGCGATGACGCTGTCGTTGCAGGGCGTGTGAAAGGGTGGTGAAAGATTGTCCAGTGCTTGCGTCGCGGCGGCCCGCTGGCACATCCTGAGCCCATGGAATTCCAGCCGATCATCCTGCCCGCCGGGCAGTGGGACGCCCTGCAGGCCAGCTATGCCGCACCGCCGCGGGCCTACCACCACTTCGGCCACGTGCGCGCCCTGCTCCAGCACGCGCAGTGGGTCGCTGCGCAGGCGCCGTGGCAACAGCCGCGCGAGGTCTACCTGGCCGTGCTGTACCACGATGCGGTCTATGAAAGCGGGCGCAAGGACAACGAGGCGCGTTCGGCTGAGCTCGCTGCCGAAGCCATCGCACAGTGGCTGCCCGAACAGGACATCGACGTGGCGCGGGTGCGCGAACTGATCCTGCTGACCGCGCGCCACGGCAGCCTGCAGCCCGGCGACGTCGACGACGAGGCGGCGTTGTTCCTGGACTGCGACATGGCCATCCTCGGCGCGCCCGAAGCGGTGTTCGACGCCTACGACCGCGGCGTGGCCGAAGAGTACGCCGGCAGCGTGCCAGCGTTCCTGTACCGCGCCGGCCGCCGCCGCTTCCTGCGCAATCTGGCGCGGCAGCCACGCATCTACCTCAGCGATCTGTTCCACCAGCATTTCGACGCACCGGCACGGGCCAACCTGCTGCGGGTGGCCGGGTCCTGACAGCGGCCGCTACACTGGCGGCCTGTCCTGTTGGCCTGATTGCGTGACTGATCCCGATCCCCGTCCGATACCGCCGGAAGCGCCCGGTCCGAACGAATGCTGCGGCAGTGGTTGCCCGTTGTGCGTGCTCGACCTGTACAGCGAAGAGCTGCAGAACTATCGGCAGGCGCTGGCGGCGTGGTTGCTGCGGCATCCGGAGGCAGGCGCGCCATGAACCGCGCACGCGACCTTCGCTGTGCCAGTGGCATTGCGATGGTGGCGTTGCTGCTGTTCGTGGCGACCGCCCTGTGGACCCAGTTCGCGCGCGCTGACCTTGACTGGGTCAACGCTACCCTGAGCCTGTATCTGCACGGACCCTGGGGGCTTGCGCTGCGCACGGCGTACTGCCTGCTGGCAGGCGCCATCGTGGTACTTGGGCTTTCGATGTACCGGCAGCTGCGCGGTCCGCGCCGCAGTGGCGCCGCAGCCCTGCTGTTCGTGTGTGCCGGGCTGGGCCTGGCAGGGGTCGCGGTGGGGGACAGCTGGCTGCCCGAGCGGGCCCCGCTTGCGTGGCCGCTGGTGCACGGCCTTTCGGCGATGACCGCATTCCTGTGCGCCAGCGTGGCGATGCTGCTGCAGTCCTGGTACCTGCGCCGCGAACCCGGTTGGAGGCGCGCGGCGGCGGTGCTGTGGTGGTGGGCGTGGCTGGCCTTCGTGCTGTTGTGGCTGCACGTGTTGTGGCGGGGGCCGCCGCGCGGGGCAGGGCAGAAACTGGTGATCGCGGTGATCGTCGGCTGGCTGCTGTGGTTGGCGTGGTCCGGCTGGCGCTACGCGCGCACCCCACGCTGAGCGGGGACCCATTCCGGCACACCCCCTTGGCACCTGCCGGGCGTATCGTGGGCGCAGGTCAGGTCCTGTCGGAGTAGTGCATGCGGTTCAGTGGAAGATGCGCGCGCGCGCTGATGGCGTGGTGCGTGCTGGTGCCATGCGTGGCGGCTGGAGTACCCGTGCAGCAGGCCAGCCATGGACGGTTCCAGCAGGTGCCGCTGGCACAGCCGCATGGCACGGTGCAGCGCGTGGTGCTGTGGTTCCATGCGGCCGGCAAAGCCGACGCCGCGCAGCGCGAACGCAATGCGCTGCGTGACACCGGGGCGCTGGTGGTATCGGTGGACCTGGGACAACTGAAGGACGCGCTGCAGCGCGAAGGCAGTGCTGCCTGCGCGTTCGGTGCGGGCGACGTGGAGAATTTCTCGCGCTGGCTGCAGGCGTGGCTGCACCTGCCCGGTTATCGCCTGCCGTTGCTGGCCGGTGACGGCGACGGCGCCCGGTTCGCCTATGTGCTGGCGGCGCAGGCTGGCGATGGCGTATTCGCTGGCCTGCTGACCACTGGCTTCCAGCCGGGTGTGGCACCGCAGCGGATGGCGTGCGGCGCTGGTATCGTCGATGGCACCCTGAAGCCCGTGCCGCTTGCGCTGCCCTGGCTGGCCGCCGATACCGGCGCGCAGGCGCGTGCGTTCCAGCAGACGATCACTTCGGCACGCACCTTCCGCCGTACCGCTGGCGGCGATGCACTGCCTGGCCTGCTGGCCGCGGCGCGGGTGCTGGGCGAAGCACCCGGGGTCAACGTGGCGCCCGCCCCGAAGGACCTCGATGGCCTGCCCGTGGTGGAGGTGCCTGCGACCGTCCCCGGCGATACCATTGCCATCTTCGTCTCAGGCGACGGCGGCTGGGCGGGACTGGACAAGGACGTTGCCGCAGCGTTGGCCGCGCAGGGCGTGTCGGTGGTCGGAGTGGACTCGCTGCGGTACTTCTGGAGTGCCCGCACGCCGGCCGGCTTCGCCGCCGACCTGACCCGCATCGCCGACTATTACCGGCAGCGCTGGCAGCGTCCGAAACTGATGCTGATCGGCTTTTCCCAAGGCGCCGATGTACTGCCTGCCAGCATCAACCGGCTGGCGCCGGCGCTGCGCGCGCAGGTGGAGCTGATCGCGCTGCTGTCGGTGGGGCGCACGGCCGACTTCGAGTTCCACGTCAGCAGCTGGCTGGGCAGCAATGATGACGGCCTGCCGATCGCACCGGAGATCGCGCGCCTGCCCGCCGAGCGGACCTTGTGTGTTTACGGGCTGAAGGACGCCGACGCCCTGTGCCCGGACCTGCCACCGGGCGTGCGCCTGCTGCCGTTGCCTGGCGACCACCATTTCAACGGTGACCACGACCGCCTCGCCCGGGAGATCCTCAACGCCGCTGCGCGCTAGTGCCGCGGCTCGAGTGAGATCAGGCGCGTGGCATCGAGCAGCGCGGCCGGCAGGTGCACGCCACCGGGCGCGGCCAGGTAGCGCGGCCGCCACTGCGGGGCGAACTTGGATTTGAAGCGGCGCAGTCCGCTGAAGCCATAGAAGCGCTCGCCGTGGCGCGCCACCAGCGAGGCTACGCGTGACCAGCGACCGGCCAGGCGGTGATCGGCCAGCCCGGACAGCGGCGCCATGCCCAGCGAGAAACGGGTATCGCCGCGCTCGCGTCCCCACAGGAACAGTTCGATGAACAGAAAGTCCATCGTGCCCTTCGGGGCATCGGGCAGGTGCCGCATCAGGTCGACCGACAGCTCGTGGCCTGCCGGAGCGTGCCACAGGTTGGCGAAGGCCACGATGCGGCCCTCCGCTTCCACCAGCGCCACCGGGAAACGTGCCAGGTAGACAGGGTCGAAGCTGCCCAGCGAGAAGCCTTTTTCCTCGCCGGCCTTGTCGTCCAGCCAAGCGCTGGAAACCGCCGACAGTTCGGGCATCAGTGCCGGCAGCTCGTCCGCCGCGGCCACGCGGAAGCTCAATCCGCTGCGTTTGCCACGGTTCCAGGCTTGCCGCAGGTCGGCGCGGTCGCGCCCTTCCAGGGTGAACTCCTGCAGCGGCACCATCGCCTCTTCGCCCAGTTTGACCAGCCCCAGCCCCAGGTCGAGATAGGTCTGCCAGTAGGCTTCGCCGACCTGATAGAACACCGGGCGCAGGCCAAGGCGATCCGCTTCTTCGCGGAAGCGCCAGATCAGCGTCCGGGCCACGTCCGGCGGCCCCACTGGGTCGCCCATCGCGATCAGCGAGCCGCCATGCCGCTGCATCATCACAAAGCCCAGCCCGGCCTCGTCGCGCAGCACGGCCTTGTCGGCGGTGAGCACCAGGCAGGCCTGGGTATCGCGTGCGGCCGCCAACACGGGGGCCAGCGCCTGCAGGGTGGCCTCGTCGGCTGCCGGCAGCGGGCCGCGCGTGCTGTGCAGCAGCCGGCCGATGCCGAAGATCGCTACGGCCATCGCCACCACCAGCAGCGCGCGCAACGCACGGGGTGCATTGCCGGACAGCGCGAACTGCCACCACAGCTCATTCTGGTATTCCACATGGCTGTAGACGAAGAACAGCAGCCACACCACTGCCACCAGCACCAGGCCCAGGTTGCGCAACCACGGCCACGACCATGCCTGGTCCAGCAGCGCGCCTTCGCGGTAGAACTCGCGGCGCGCGGTCCACAGCGCCACGGCCACCAGAAGCGCGGCTACCGCGATCAGCACCTGCCCACCGCGCAGCCAGATCGGCAGCGGTGCGGCCACGCAGATCACCAGCGCCAGCACCCAGGCGGCATGGCTGCGCCGCGACAGTCCCTGGCCGATCAGCAGCAGCACCACGCCGGCCAGGCTGCCGAGCAGGTGCGAGGTTTCCAGCAGCGGCAGCGAGGCCGTGTGCAGGTGCCGATGCGGCGCCGGCAGCGTGCCGTCCACGATCAGCGCGGCGCCGACACTGAACACCGCCAGTGCCACGATGTGCGGCAGCCACGGGCGCAGCGCCTTCCAGCCAGCGCGGGTGGCACCGGCGCTGGCACGCAGCGGGCGGCGCAGCGCCGGCGCAGTGGCCAGCAGCGTGGCCAGCAGCAGCGGCAACACGTAGTAAGTAACGCGGTAGACCAGCGCGGCGGCCAGCACCGCACCGGGGGCCACCTGCGGCAGCAGCTTCAGCAGGCTCCATTCGAACACGCCCAGTCCTGCCGGCACGGTGGAGACCAGCCCGGCCAGCACCGCCACCAGGTACATGCCGACGAAGCCGGGCAGGCCGGTGGGCGTGGAATCGGGCAGCAGCACGTACAGCGCGGCAGCGGCGAGCACCAGTTCGACCACGCTGAGCGCGGTCACCGCCAGCATGGTGCGCCGATCCGGCAGCCACAGCGCATGGCCGAACACGGAGAACCTGCGGCCTTCGCGGCCCACTGCCAGGATGGCCACGGCATAACCCAGCCACAGCGCCGCGCCGACCGTCTGCAAGGCGCCGACCTGCAGCGGCAATGCAAGGGCGGCTGCGGCCGGTTCAAGGCACAACGCGGCGCCAAGCAGCACCCAGGCGCCGAACACGAAGCCCAGCGTGCTCATCAGCACCACCTGGCCGATCTGCGCCAGGTCCAGCCCCGCGCTGCGATAACCGCGCAAACGCACCGCGCCACCGGTAAGCGCAGCGAAGCCGACGGTCTGCCCCAGCGCATGGGCGAGGAAGGCGGTTATGCCGATTCGTGCCGGATGCACGCGCACGCCGCTGCGGCGCAGCCCGATCGCATCGAAGCCGACCAGGCACGCGTAACTGGCCAGCCCCAGCAGCACGGCGAGCAGCAGTTGGCCTGTGCCGAGATCGTGGAAGGCCTGGCGCACCGCGCGGTAGCCATGTTCGTCGAAGGCGCCGGCCAGTCCGTGCAGCGCCACTGCCAGCACCAGCAGCGGAAACACCACCGTCAGCAGCCGCTTGGCGCGCTGGCGGGCAGGAGAGGCGAGCGGGGCGGATTCAGTCATGGAAGGAAAGTGGACCCGCACGGGCGATGGGCGCGTCAACGGCGCCAAGCTGCGCATCGTGCGCCCGTGCCGGGGGTTTGGCTAGGGGCGGGCGGTTGCGCTGTTGCACTGCCGTTGGCCATCACCACAAGCCGGTCGCGGTGGGCCAGAATGGGGCTTGTCCACAGAAAGAGGAGCACGCCCGTGTTGGAGCGTTTCGATGTTGGTCCGCGCATGTCCGAGATGACCATCCACAACAAGGTCGCCTACCTGTCGGGGCAGATTCCCGAGGACACCAGCCAGGACATCACCGGGCAGACCCGGCAGGTGCTGGAAGAGATCGACAAGCTGCTGGTGCTGGCGGCCAGTGACAAGCAGCACGTGCTGCGGGCGGAGATTTTCCTGGCCGACATGGCCGACTTCGATGGCATGAATGCGGCGTGGGACGAATGGGTGGTGGCGGGCATGACGCCGGCGCGTGCGACAGTGGAAGCCAAGCTGGCGCATGCAGAGTGGAAGGTCGAGATCGTGGTGACCGCCGCGGTTCCTTGATCGGGTGTTGATGTGTTGCCGGGCTGCGCCCGGCACCTGCTCTTCAAGCAACGGCAACGGCAACGGCGAAAGCTGCAGGGCTGTTGCGTTGGCGGGGCGGGGTGGCTGTGCAGGACACGCCGCAAGTACGTCCCTGTAGGCTCGCTTTTCGCATCCATGCGAAAAGACGGTCCTGCACAGCCACCCCGCCCCACCTTCGACAGGTCCATGGGGGCCATGGGCCCTTCGGTAGTGCCGACCCATGGTCGGCGGATGGTGGGGGAATGGGGTCTGATGGACTCCGCCGACCATGGGTCGGCGCTACCGCTTTTCTCTTTTTTCATACGCGGGTGGCGGCCACCGGAACCTGTCAGGGGCCGGGCGGTGGGGCTGGGCGGGGGCGTAGAGCGCCATGGATGGCGCGAAGCGAGGCACGCAGGAGCGGCTCTTGCCGTCCCCCGCACAGCCCCACCGCCCGGCCCACTCAACGCTGCGGCTTTCAAGCCACCCGCGAGGGGGTATCACCCGTTCGACCCACCAGGTCGATGCAGTCCACCGGACACGGCGGAACACACAACTCACACCCGGTGCAAAGATCGGCAATCACCGTGTGCATGTACTTGGCCCCGCCGACGATCGCATCCACCGGGCACGCCTGGATGCACTTGGTGCAGCCGATGCAGTCGGCTTCCACGATGACCGCCACCTGCGCCGGCTTGTGCTCGCCGCGGCTGCGGTCATACGGCAGCGCCGGCACGCCCAGCACCTGTGCCAATGCACGCGCACCGGCATCACCGCCTGGTGGGCAGCGCTCCACGCCGGCTTCGCGGCGGGCCATCGCCGCGGCGTAGGGGCGGCAGCCGTCGAACCCGCACTGGCCGCATTGGGTCTGCGGCAACAGGCGGTCCAGCCGCTCCACCAGCGGGGGAGGCATAAGGCTCATGCGGGGCGATGGCGGCGCAGGGGAATCATCGTTCCAGTGATTTTCCGCGATACCAGCGGTCATGGGCGAGGGCGAGCATCGCCGCGTCCTCGCGGCTGTCACCGTAAGCATGGATGCGCGTGTAACGGGAGAGATCGAAGCGCTGCCGGATGTGCTGGGCCTTGCGGGGGCCGCAGTCACCGCCGGCATAACGGCCGGTCAAACGGCCCTCGCGGGTTTCCAGCTGGTTGCAGATCAACTGCAGTCCCAACGTGTCACACCAGGGCCGCAGGTACAGATCAAGCGACGCTGACACGATGGCTACGGTGTGGCCCTGGGTCTGGTGCCAGCGGATCTGTTCGAGCATTTCCGGGCGCATCATCTCCGGCAAGGCATCGCGTGCGTAGCTGGCGGCCAGCAGCGCGATGTCATCGGCGTGGCGGCCACTGAACACCAGCGCGGTGACGCGGGCGCGGATGCGCTCGGCGCTGATCAGCCGCAGGCGGAAGGCGGCCAGCCAAGGGCCCACCAACCACCACGCACGCGCCCGTTGTTCCGGTGTGGCCACCCGCCGCAGGAAGCGGCGGTAGCTGTCGGCCGTGGTGACGGTGTCGTCGAAGTCGAACAGCGCCAGCTCCATCGCACCCTCCGGCGTGGCCTGTTGCAGGTCAGCGGACCGGCATGCCTGGCAGCGCCGCACTGTCGGCGTCCAGCAGCGCCAGCGCACCACCGTCGAAGCCGGCCGACAGGATCATCCCTTCGCTCAGGCCGAAGCGCATCTTGCGTGGGGCCAGGTTGGCGATGAACACCACGCTGCGGCCGACCAGCTTTTCCGGTTCGCCGTAGTTGGCACGGATGCCGGAGAAGATCTGCCGGGTGCCCAGCTCGCCGGCGTCCAGTTCAAAGCGCAGCAGCTTGTCCGAGCCCTCCACGAATCCGCAGGCCAGCACCTTGCCGATGCGCAGGTCCAGCCTGGCGAAGTCGTCGATGCCGATGTACGCCGGCGCGGCGTCGCTTTGCGGCGCACTTGCGGCCGGCTTGGCTTCGGCCTTGGCGGCAGGTGCGGCGGCGGCAACGGGGGCGGCAGCGGTCGGCTGCAGGGTGTCCTTGGAGGCGTCGGTCATGGCGTCGATTTTCTTCGGGTCGATTCGGGTGAACAGCGCAACGTAGTCGTTGATGCGATGCGCCAGCAGCGGCTGTGCCAGTGCGGTCCAGTCGCTGACCGGTGCGGCCAGGAAGGCTTCGGCCTGCGCCGAAGTGGCGGGCAGCACCGGCTTGAGCGCGGTGACCAGCACCCGGAACAGGTTCAGGCCCTGGGTGCACACCGATTGCAGCTGCGCATCGGCGCCTTCCTGCTTGGCGATCACCCACGGCTTGACGTCGTCGATGTAGCGGTTGGCTTCGTCGGCCAACGCCATCGTCTGGCGGATGGCGGCGGCCGGATCGTTGCGTTCGTAGGCTTCGCGGATCGGCGCGAGGGCCTCGACGAAACGCTGGTACTGCGCCGGATCGGGCAGCTGCGCGGCCAGCTGGCCATCGAAGCGTTTGCTGATGAAGCCGGCACATCGACTGGCCAGGTTGACGAACTTGCCGACCAGGTCGGCGTTGACGCGGGCGATGAAGTCGCCCAGGTTCAGGTCAAGATCGTCCACCCCGCCGGAGGATTTGGCGGCGTAGTAGTAGCGCAGCGCTTCCGGTTCCAGCCCGGCATCCAGGAACGTCCGCGCCATCACGAAGGTGCCGCGCGACTTGCTCATCTTCGCCCCGTCCACGGTCAGGTAGCCGTTGACGTGCAGTCGGGTCGGCGCGCGGTGGCCGGTGGCATGCAGCACCGCCGGCCAGAACAGACCGTGGAAATTGACGATGTCCTTGCCGATGAAGTGGTGCAGCTCGGTGGAGGTGCCGGCGCGCAGGTGCGATTGGAAATCCACGCCGGTCTTCGCGCACAGCGTCTGGAAGCTCGACAGGTAGCCAATCGGCGCATCCAGCCACACATACAGGAACTTTCCCGGGTGGCCGGGGATTTCGAAGCCGAAGTACGGCGCATCGCGCGAGATGTCCCACGCGCGCAGGCCGCCATCGGCGTTCATCCATTCCATCAACTTGGCCTTGACCCCGGGCAGGGCGACATCACCGCCCAGCCAGTCGCGCAGGAAGCCTTCGAACCTTCCCACTTCGAAGAAGAAATGCTCCGAATCGCGCACTTCCGGGGTCGCCCCGGAGATCACCGATTTCGGCTCCTTCAGGTCGGTCGGGCTGTAGGTGGCGCCGCAGACTTCGCAGTTGTCGCCGTACTGGTCGGCGCTGCCACAGTTCGGGCAGATGCCCTTGATGTAGCGGTCCGGCAGGAACATGCCCTTGGCCGGATCGTAGAACTGCGCGACCGAGCGGCGACTGACATGGCCTTCCGCTTCCAGCTTCAGGTAGAACGATTCGGTCAGCGCCTTGTTGGCAGCCGAGTTGGTCGAATCGTAGTGGTCGAAGTCGACCCCGAAGGCGGCGAAATCGCGCTCGTGGCCAGCCTGGATGCCGGCGATGAACACTTCCGGGGTCAGTCCGGCCTTTTCGGCGGCCAGCATGATCGGGGTGCCATGGGTGTCGTCGGCACAGACGAACCAGGTGGTGCCGCCGCTCATTCGCCGCGCACGCACCCAGATATCAGCCTGGATGTAGCCCACCAGGTGGCCCAGGTGCAGCGGGCCGTTGGCGTAGGGCAGGGCGGTGGTGACGAGCGCGGTACGGGTCATGGTCACGGCGTGCAGCGAGGGGAATCCCGGATTATCGCACAAGGGGGTCGGATGGCCTCCCAGAAAAGGGCGATCCGACCTCCGTGACCGCCTGCGCTTACTCGCGCTGCCAGGTCTGGGCGCGGCAGATGAAAGCCACGCAGCCGGACACGTCCAGACGGGTGCCGCCCGGCTGCAGTTTCATCTTGGATTTGTAGGTCTTGCCGTTGGCCGGGTCCAGGATGGTGCCGCCGGACCAGCTGGCGGTGCCGTCGGACGTCAGGTTCCACAGGATGGTCATGCCACGCACGGGCTTGTCCTTGTTGCTGCCGCTGCAGGCGCTGCAGACCGGGTTCGGCCCTTTGTCCGACTGCAGGATGTCGACCACCTTGCCGCTCAGCGTGCCGTTGCCGGCCTGGGTGATCTCCACGATCGACTTCACCTTGCCGGTCTTGTCATCGATGGTCTTCCAGCGGCCCACCGCCGAATCGGCGGCGTTCGCTGAAAGCGCGGCCACGCACAGCGGCAGCGCCAGCAGCAGGGTCTTGAAGGTGTTGCGCATGGTCCCCTCCCAGGGCTTTGGTTCACTGCCAGCGGCAGTGCCGGCATGTGCCGACTGTATACCCATCCGGCCGGGTATGGTGCAAGCAAGGGGCGGGAGAGCGTGACGACCAACGGTCGTCACCCACCAACAGCGGCCGTCACTGCCCCGTTTCGTACAGCTCCAGCGGCAGGTCATCCGGATCGGCGAAGAAGGTGAAGCGGCGGCCGGTGTACTCATCCACGCGGATCGGCTCGCACTCTACGCCGTGCCGGGCGAGGTGCGCGATGAACGGTTCCAGCGCCTCCACCCGGAAGGCCAGGTGGCGCAGCCCCTGCGCTTCGGGCCGGCTGGGGCGCGGCGGCGGGGAAGGGAAGGAGAACAGCTCCAGCTGGCTGCCATCAGGCAGGGCCAGGTCCAGTTTCCAGGAGTCGCGGGCAGCACGGTGATGCTCGGCGATGACCGCCAGGCCGAGCACGTCGACGTAGAACGCCCGCGAACGGGCATAGTCGGCGCAGATCAGGGCGACGTGGTGGATGCCTTGCAGGCCAAGGGACATGGGCGTGCGCCGGGTCGGGCAGGCCATGATCGCAGATCACACCGCGCAGCGTGATGGACTCCGGGTGCCGCATGGACGAAATGCGAAAGCGCCTGGGCCATGCCGCGTGCAGCCTTGGGCCTCCTCCGCATGCAGAGAGTGCCCTCCGTGACCGAACCTATCAGCGAATCTCCCGTCACGTACACCTCGTTCATTTCCGTACAGCTTGAGTCCAAGCCTTCCGTGCCGAGGGCGCTGTCGACCCTGCGATCGCTCGGCAATCCCGCGCGCGACGAACTTCCCTCCAGCTCGAACCGCACGCCGGTGGCTGCGCATACTGGACCGGATCTTTACTCTGCAGTGGCAGCTTCCTCGCCCAACGCAGCGGCCGGTGCCAGCGACTGGAAGGATTACGTCGGTCATCTGCAGCAACGGGACAAGGTGCCCGGCGCAGGACTCTCAGACCCTGATCAGGGCGTGGTGACACCGTCCAATATCAGCGTGAAGCAGATGCTGGCGTATCTTCGCAACCAACCGCCGGCAACGCCCGCCGGTGTGGCGCAGGTGGTGCGCCCGCCAACGCCCGCGCCCGCAGCGGCGGCGGCGGCCGTGCACGTTGCCGCCGTCGCGGAGTCGGCAACCGTGCCGTCGGTGTCCGTGCTGCAGACTGACGATCCGGTGTCGGTCGATGGCCCGTGGGAACTGACGGCGCTGCTGGACCAGATGGAACACCCGCATCGAGCCGCCGAAGCGGAGACCGCATCGATCGACGCGCAGCTGCCGGAAGAGGAGCGCGCACTGGATGAGGAAGTCGGCGCGCTCGCTGAAGCGCAGCATCCGCGTGCTGCCGAGCTTCCGATGATCCTCGAGAAGAAAAACGAGAATCCCTTCCACGCGCCCGAGCTCTTCGGGACGACACCGCGCCGGGAGCAGGCCAGGCTGCGCAGTGAAGCGATGCTGCGCGGGAACGCAGCGCTGGAAGAAGAGGATGCAGAGCCGGTGTTGCGTTCGCCCGGGCGCCGGGGAAATGTGAAATTTGACCAGGTCGAAACCAGCCGGGTGCTTGAGGTTGACGCCGAGTCGGGCGAGTCGGTTTCAGTGACAGACGCGTTCTTCCTGATCAAAGAGCACGACGGAAAATGGAAGCCGAATCAGTCCAAGCAGTCGATATCACCGGACCAGATCAGCGAGAACCCAGGCAGCGGCCCACGCGTGGCCGCCTTCGCAATGCCACGCGTCCCGACGGCTGCCGATGACAGCGGCTTCGTCGTGCATTCGGTGTTCCACGAAGATCGGTACGACCAGCCGAACCATGCCGAGATCGGTGAAACCTTCTGGGCCGATCTCGGCCGGGACGACGAGCCGGCTGGGCCGGGCGCGGGCGCGGGCGCGGCGTTCCTTCAGCTGCAGCGGCTGCAGGAGCTGCATCGCAAGTTGGAAGCCGCCCTGCGCAACAACCAGCAATTGAAAGAGGAGGTCGGCGTCTACTTCTGACCTTCGGACTGTGCCGGATCCCGTGCCCTGCGGCAGCGGGATCCGGCCCCATCAGCTGCCGGGCTGCGCCTGCCAGCGGCTCATCCGCTGTTCCAAAATGTCCAGCGGCATGGAGCCGTCCTTCAACAGTTCGGCATGGAAGGCGCGCAGGTCGAAGGTCCCGCCCTGCGCCTGCCGGGCGCGGTCGCGCAGCTCCACGATCTTCGCCTCGCCCAGTACGTTGGACAGCGCCTGTCCGGGCTGGGCCATCATCCGTTCCACTTCGGCGTTGGCATCGTCGACGGCCATGCCGGTGTTCTGCTCCAGATACTCCACCGCGCGCTTTTTGTTCCAGCCCTGCGCGTGGATCCCGGTATCGGCCACCACCCGTGCCGCGCGGGTCAGCGCGGCGTGCAGGTAGCCGATATGGTCGTAAGGATCGGCATACAGCCCCAGCGGCTCGCCCAGCGATTCGGCATACAGGCCCCAGCCTTCAACGAAGGCCAGATCGCCGCCGAGACGTCGGAAACGGGGCAGCTTTTCGATTTCCTGCTGCAGTCCCAGCTGTACGTGATGGCCCGGCACGGCCTCATGCAGGTACAGCATGGGCACGCTCCAGCGCTTGCGTGCGGGCAGGTTGCTGGTGTTCACCGACAGCACGGCGGGGCGGCTTCCGTTGACGCCGGGCTGGTAGGACGCCGCTGCCGAAGAAGCGGCGCGGTCGGCTTCGACCGGCTGGATCTCCAACGCGGCCTTGGGCAGGGTCTGCAGCACGCTGGGCAGTTTGGCGGCCACCTGTTGCTGCACCTGCCGGTAGCGGCCCAGCAGCGCATTGGCATCGCTGTACTGGAACTGCCTGTCGCTGCGCATGCGCTGCAGCAGCTTGGCTTCGCTGCCGCGCAGCTTGTTGTCCTTCATCACCGCGGCGATCTGTGCATGCAGGGCCTGTACGCGCTGTTCGCCCCAGGCATGCAGCTGGGCCGGGTCCTGGGCGGTGGCGGTGGCCTGGCGCAGCGTGCCGGCATACCACGCCGCGCCGCTGGGCAATGCGCCCAGGCCCGCGGTTTCGCGCGTGGCCGGCAGGTATTCGGTGGCGATGAACCCACGCAGCGCGCGGTAGGCGGGCATGATGCGGAACTCGATCATGCGCTTGTACTCGGCGCTGATGCGGGTTTTCTCTTCAGCCGGGATGGTCTCCGGCATGGTCCGGATCGGGGTCCAGAAAATGCTCTCTTCGGCAGTCGGCTTGATCACCGCATCCAGCTGCGGCAGCACTTTTTCCATCAGGTCGCGCGGCTGCACCACACCGGCCGCCATGCCCTGGCGCATGTTCGCAGTGGCCTGTTCGAACAGGGCCGGGATGCCCAGCGAACGCTTTGACCAGTCATCGTAGTCCTTGACCGTATTGAACGGCTGCGCCCCCGCGCCGGCGCCGAGGATGGCCATGATGCTGCCCAGGTTGTAGTACTGGCTGATCGGCAACATCCAGGAGGGATACTGCTCGGCTGCCAGCGATGCCCTGGCGTCGCGGACGAAGATCTCGTAGCTCAGCAGATCCTGCCCCTGCAGGCCGCTGCTGCCGATCTTTTCCACCTTGCCCAGCCATTGCGTGGTGAAGTCATGCGACTGCTGGCGCCAGGCCGCAGACAGGATGTTCGGTAGCTCGCCGTTGTAGCGCGCGTCGCCCTGGAACGTGGCCTGCAGGGGATTGAGCCGCATCGAGGCGTCCCAGTACTCGTCGTACAGCCGCTCCAGCTGGACCGCCTTGCTGGCGGGTGCAGCGGCGGCCTGCCGGCCTGCCGCAGCTGCCGGGCGTGCACGCGGCCTGGCCTTGGGCTTGGTCGCCTGGCGGGTCTGCGCGGCTGCAGGGCGGGTGGCTTTCTTCTTGGCGGCTTCGGCCGGCGGCGCGGCGCTGAACAGCATCAACGAGGCAAGTGCGACTGCCAGGGCGCGGGCAAGCTGGGGCATCGGACATTTCCGTGGAACACAGACCGTGGAGCTTGCACGATCCAGACGCATACGGCCAGCATCGGGAGCCCAGTCAGGAAATGCCGCGTTGTCGCTCAGTCAGCTGCCGCGTCGGCCCGTAGCTGTCGTGCCCTCTCCGCACCCAGGTACCGCGTGATCGCATGCCGCATCAGGTACAGCAAGGGAATGAGGGCAATGGCGAAGGCCATTTTGTAAACGTAATTGACACTGCTGACCGCCAGGAACAGCGACGTCGGCCACTGCTGCGGCCCCAGCACGAAGGCGATCCAGATCACCACGAAGCTGTCGATCAGCTGGGACACCGCGGTCGATCCGGTGGCGCGCAGCCACACATGTCGCTCGCCGGTAGCACGGCGGATGCGGTGGAACACCGCCACGTCGATCAGCTGGCCGCCCATGAACGCGACCAGCGAGCCGGTGATGGTCCACATGCCCTGGCCGAACACCACGGCAAACGCCGCCTGGTAGTCCGGCACGCCGTGCGCGCTCATCGAGCCGACCCACCAGCTGGCCGGGGCCAGCGAGATGGCGGCATAGGCGAACAGGAAGCCGTAGCAGATCAGGGCCGCCGCCAGCCACGAGATGAGGCGCACGCCGCGTTTGCCGAAGAACTCATTGATGGTGTCGGTCATGACGAACACCACCGGCCACAGCAGCGTGCCGGCGGTGAAGCTCAGCGAACCGGTCTGGCCGAACAGGTTCCAATCCAGCGGTGCGATGCCGAGGGTGTCTTCCAGCGCAAAGATCTTCACCCCGATCAGCTCGGCCAGCAGCGCGTTGGCGCAGAAGAATGCGGCCAGCCCGATGAACAGCAGGACCGCACGGTCCTGGAGCGGCCGCGCGCTCATCAGCCGCGTTCGCCGGCGCGGGTGAAGGGCACGGTTTCCGGCGCGACGGCACCGCCGGAGATGATGAAGCTCATCGCCTGGTCCACGGTCCAGTCGGTCGGCGTCAGCAGTTCCACCGGCACGATCTCCAGATAACCGGAGGTCGGATTGGGCGTGGTCGGCACGTACACCGCCGCCAGCTCGCGGCCGGTGCCCTGTTCGCGGATGACCCGGGTGACCAGGCCCACCGCCTTCATCTCACGGTGCGGGAAGTCGATCAATACCACGCGCTGGGTGGTGCCCGGCTCGGTCTGCAGCATGTCCAGCAGCTTCTTGGCGCTGTCATAGATGATGCTGGCCAGCGGAATCCGTTTGATCACCGCGCCGACCCATCGCAGCAGGCGCTGGCCGACCACGCGGCGGCTCAGCACGCCCACGGCCAGGATCACCAGAAGGGTGGCCAGCAGCGCCACCACGTTCTGGATCCATTCGACGTGGACCCAGCCCAGGTAGTGCGGGAACCGTGTGGCGATGGGTTCGGACATCGCCACCACCAACGGGCTGGATATGCCGGACAAAAGCACGAAGACGAACTTCACCACGACCCAGGTGAGCCAGATCGGCAGCAGGGTCAGCAGGCCGGTCAGGAACAGCCGTTGCAGGGAAGGGCGGGGGGTGAGCGTGGGGGCTGGGAGTGACATCGGCGCATTGTAGCGGTCGCGTGGCGCCGGTTAGGCTCTGCTGTGTCATAGGACGTGGCAGGGAGGGGGTTGCGATGGTGTCGAGGATGGCAAAGGGTGTGAGGTGGTCGGTGGTCGGCGTGCTGGGTGTGGTGGCAGCGGTGGTGTTGCTGTGGTGTGCATCGCATTTCTGGCCGATGCCTGACAAGCAGCGCCGTGCGTTGGCGCTGATGCGCACGCAGGTCCCGGCCGAAGGCCGCAACGGCTATGCATTGCTGTGGATGCTGGACTTCGATGGCATGGACGACCGCTCCCGCGCGGCGGCGATGGCGGTGGACGCCGCGCGCTGGCAGGCCGATCCGGACCTGGCCGGCGGCGTGCGGATGAGTGCCGAAGGCGATCATCCACGCGTGGCCTATCCACAAGGACGCCACTGCAGCGGGCCCACCGGCGCCTGCCTGGAGCAGGTGCGCAGCGACCCGCAGCGGTTCGCCCGGGCCCACGCCGGGCATGCAGGCCTGCATGCTCGCGTGGCGCAGGCGGCGGCATACGGGCACTTCACCAGCCCATGGGACAGCCAGGTCGCCGCGATCATGCTCCCTTTCCCTGCGTTGAATGGAATGACAGATCCGGTCACCGCGCACGCATTGGCCTATGTCCAGGGCGATACCGCCGGTGCCTTGCAGGGGCTGTGCAGTGGCCTCCTCGCTGGCCGCAGCCTGCTGTCCGGCAGCGATACCCTGCTTGCCAGCAGTGTCGGCATGGCCATGGTGGAACGCAATGGTGGCGTGCTGGGCGAGGTGCTGGCCGAACTGCCGCGCGACGCCTCCCTCCCCGCTGCCTGTACGGCGGCGCTGCGGCCGATGACGGCGGCGGAAACCAGCCTGTGCCGACCGCTGCAGGGCGAGATGCGCTACGCCGAAATGGCCACGCGTTACTCCGCACGTTCGCCGGGTTCAGTGCTGGTGCTGGATACCGAACGCTCCCTGGCGCGCACCGCTACGGCGCATGCATGGGCGTGCGACCCCGCACAGCAGCAGCGATTGGGCGAGGACAGGCAGATCGAGGCTCCCACGCCGGCCACGCGCGGATTCGACTGCGTGGCCAACCTGGCAGGCTGCACGATGAGCGATATTCCCGCGCAGCTTTACCTGCGTCATGCCGGCCGCAGCCAGGACGCCGCCGCGATGGTGCGGCTGCTGGCGGCGCAGCAGTGGCTGCGCACGCAGTCGGGTTCCCCCGCCGACGCGCTGGCCAGGCTGCCGGTGGCGTTCCGTTCGGCAACCCGCGCCCCCCATGCGGATGCCGAGGGGCGCTGGCTTCAGGTCGCGCGGCGTGAGACCTCGCGCGGGCCCGACGACCGCCTGCTGAGGGTGCCGCTGCGTCGGGATCCAGAACCCTCACGGCAAGCTGCGAAGTGAGGCAAACCCTGCGCAGCCGTCAGCCGGTGGCGAGCACCACCGTCCACTCTGCTTCCAATGGTTCATCCTCCCCCGCGCTGCGCGGCAGCAGGGTAACGGTCTCGCGATCTTCGGCAGATAGCGCCTGGTAGAGCAGGTCGCTGTCATTGAGGGGCTCGCCACTGAAATAGATCTGTGTCACCAGGCGATCATGCTGGCCGCGGATGTCGAAGTGGATGTGCGGCGTGCGGAACTGATCCGGGCCGGTCCCGATCGGATACGCTCCGGGGACGATGGTCAGGAAGCGGAACCTCCCCTCCGCGTCGGTTTCCTGTCGTCCAAACCCCTGGAACGCAGGGTCAAGCGGCGCAGCCTCGTTGGCGTCGGTGGCATGCGCGTAGCGCCCGTGGGCGTTGGCCTGCCACATCTCGATCCAGGCGCCTGCCACCGGCTGGCCCAGGGTGTCGACGACGCGTCCACGCAGGTCGATCCGGGTGCCCTGTGCAACGCCCGGCTGTCCGTCGACGCGGGTAAGGTCCGCGTCCTCGTCCAGCGGTCGCTGGATGGGATAGTACGGACCCATGATGTCCTCCACGGTGATCCGGCGTTGCTGCTGCGCCGCGGCGGTGGTGGTGAACAGGGCGGTGGCCGCCCACCCGGCGGCCTGCAGGGCGTGGCGTCTGCTGATCGTTGCTGACATTTCGTTTCTCCGATGAGGATCGGCGCACCGTATGTGCGCCGCACTTCATCATCGATATGCCGCGATGCGGTGCCGTGTGGTCCATCTCGGTATAAGGACAAGCAATCGATTCGGAGGCACTCGCCTCAATCGACAATTGCACTGACGCGGGCCTGCGGCTTGAGCCGGATGTAGACCTGCTTGCGCACGCGCGCGACCACCTCTCCTGAAGCATCCCGTACGTCGTTGCTGTACCAGCGCAGTTGCTTGCTGCCATCGGCAGCGGCCGAGCGGATTTCCGCGAGCATTGCGTCATCGATGCGGAAGGTCGCGCGCACCGTACCGCGGCCGGGCTTGAGGAACTCGATCTCGCCGGTGCGATCCCACACGTAGTAGTCGCGGCCCAGGTTGTGCATCAGCCCCAGCATCCAGAACGGATCGGTCATGGCGAACAGGCTGCCGCCGAAATGGGTGCCGACATAGTTGCGGTTCCACGGACGCATGCGCAGTTCGACGTCGATGTCCCGGTAATCCGGTGACACCCGGGTTACGTGGATGCCGGCGAACAGGAACGGCGGCCACAGGTTGATGCCGTGGCGGAACAGGCTGGCTTTCATGGTGGACCGGCGCCGGAATGGGGAGGCCAGTGTAACCATGCGGGTGCGTATGGAAAAGTCCAGCGGGCAGGACCGATCTCTTACGGCGACGCCTCCGGGATCGTCAGGGAAAAAGTACCGTTCTGCTGCGCAATGGCTTCACCGGTGTCGGTGATCGCGTTCTGCACGAACAGGCCGCTGCCCTGGTCGGTGCCTGTGATGAAGGTCAGCTGATGGTAGGCGGTGCGATTGCCCCAGTCCGGCGATGGCAGCGATACGTAACGGATCGTGCTGCTCTGGTCACCGACGTTGCCCTGGGCGACGTAGACGCCGTAATGATCCTCGCCTTCAGAGGTGATCCGATACACGCCGTTGGCGTAGTGCGTCAGAGTCGCATTTGGGAAAGGCTTGGCGTCGTAGAGCTTCCGATAGTGAAGGTGATAGGTCGCCACCTGTGCGGCAGGCTGGACGGTGATCGGGGCCGGTGCGCCGGCAACGGCGACGTTCGCCGGAAGGGCGGTCGCGGCGAGCGAGGTGAGGAGGAAAAAGGCTGGGACGGAAGCCATGGCGTCGCGCTCGAGGGATGGGCCATTCACATTGTTGGCTGCAATGACGCAGGGCAAGTGGCAGATCCGTCGGCTCAGCCTGCTTCCAGCACGTACCCATCGCCGCCATTCGCCCTGGCTTGGTGCAGTGCCACCTCGGCTCCGTGCAGGAATGCATCTGCGGGCACGCCCGGCCCCGGCACCCGGCAGTAGACCCCGATGCTGAGGGTGGGGCGGGCGTTGCCGGCGTCGGCCGCCCACGGCAGCCGACGCACGTCGGCGACCAGGTCTTCGACCACCTGGCACGCGCCGCTGGGCGGCGTTTCGGGCAGGATCATCGCAAAGCCGCCGCCAAGGTGGCCGGCGGTATCGCGTGGTCGCCTGGCATGGGCGGCAATCAGCCGCGCGACCGCCACCTGCAGTGGGTCGCCTGCCTGTGGACCTGGTTGGTCATCGAGACCGCCGGCGTGGTCCAGCTCGACCCGAACCAGCGCCAACGGGCGACATTCGCCGCTTCCGATGCAGGTCTCCTGCTGCAGCGCCTGCTCGAAGCGCGGCCGGCTGACCAGCCCGCTGAGGGGGTCCCGGTCTGCCCGGCGTCGCCAGCAGGCGATCCGCCACGCGGCCCAGATGGCGGTGGCCAGCAGTGCTGTCCCCAGCGTGGCGCAGGGCGCCCACCACAGGTTGGCGCCGCGCAGCAGGGACCAGGAGAGCAACAGCGGCAGTGGCAGTCCCACGCTGATGGCCAGTATCGTGGCCGCCCGCCCACCGCACAGCCCTGCAACGCACAGCATCACCAGCATCGCGCCCAGGGCGTGCTGCCACATCGGCGCCATCCCCCGCAGCGTGCGCGACTGCAGCAGCATCGAGGCGACGCTGGCGTGGTACTCGATGCCACTCATGGGGGCGTGGCGGCGGGTCGGTGCCAGCAGTTGCGGGGCGAGGCCTGCGGCCGTCGAGCCCACCAACACGCGCCGGTTGTGCAAGCTCGCAGGCGCGATCCGGCCTTCCAGTACGTCCACATAGGCGACCTGCGGCACGCTGCCCGGCGGCCCCGGGTAGCGAAGTCGGACATAGCCGTCGCGTACCCATTTATCCGCACCTGCGTGTACTTCTGCTGCCGGCAACCCCTGCGCGCGCTCGGGCAGATCCGCCAGGGCCAGTCCCAGCGCCGGCCAGTGCGCTGATCCGATGCCGGCCTGCAGGAAAATACCGCGTGCCACCCCATCGGCGTCTACGTGCACCTCTGCGTGGCCCAGTGCGGCCGCATTGGCGGTCATCAGTGCGATGGGTAGACGTTCTTCGGCCAACCGGCCGTCGCGGGCCGGTACCGCCAGCACCGGCAACACCACCTGGCCGTTGCGCGCGATCGCCGCCGCCAGGGCGGCGTCGGCGCCCGGATGACGGTCAGGTTCGGACAACGGCAGGTCCAGCAGCACCCGCTTGCTGCCGGCCCGGGTCAGCCGGTCCAACAGGCGCGCGTGCACGCTGCGGGACCAGGGCCACGGGCCGATCTGCTGCAGGCTTGCCTCATCGATGGCGACGATCAGCAGGCTGGGGTCGGCCGGGTAGCTCCAGCGGGCGACGTAGCGGTCGAAGATCGCCTCGTCCACTGCGCCCAGCCATCGGCCATGGCTGGCGGCAGCAGCGGCCAGCCCGGCAAGCAGCGCCAGCAGCAGCCGATAGCGCCAGGCCAGTGGCTGCCGCTTCATCGCCGCCGCCAGCCGCATGGGGTCACCCCTTCAGCAATCACGCGATCCTCCCCCGGGAAAGATCGGTGGAGCGATGCCCTCGGCCGGGTGGCCGGGTTTCATTCCCCCGAATGAACCGTGACGCCTTACGACGCCACCGGATCAGTATCGCGTGCCGGTTGCACGGGTGTTCTGAACGTATTTACCTTCAGAACAGCAGCGCGGCCATCTTCCGCCGGTACTGGCTGACCAATGCGGGGTCGGTGATCACGTTGAAGGCATCGATCAGCGCCTTGCGCGGCAGGCCATCATCGAAACTGCGATCCACCCGCAGCATCTCCAGGAACTGCTCCAGTGCCGCCGCGTCTTCCCCTGCCAGCAGCAACTGCACGCCGCGCAGGTGGCGGGCGGCGAGGTCGCCGCCATCGGCTGCGATGCGCGCTTCCAGGGCTTCCGGGGCCGGTGCATCCTTCAGGGCCGAAGCGAACGAAAGGCGCGCGCGGGCGCGCACGGCGCGGTCATCGGTGGCCAGGTTGGCCGGCAGTCCGTCGATCAGGGTGCGGGCTTCGTCCACCCCGCCGATCTGCAGCAGGGCCACGGCCAGGTCCAGACGCAGCTCGTCCTTGCCCGGTTCGGCCGCGATCTGCGCGCGCAGCACGTCGACCTGCGCCTGCGCATCCAGCGGCTCCGGCTCGGCTTCGGCCACCGGCTCGGCCGGGGCGATGCCGTGCTGGGCCAGGAACTCGCGCAACTGGCCTTCGGTCACTGCGCCGGGGAAACCATCCACCAGCTGGCCGCCCTTGACCAGGAACACGGTCGGCACCGAACGGATCTGGAACGCCGCGGCGATCTGCTGTTCCTTGTCCACGTCCACCTTGGCCAGCTGGAAGGCACCGTTGTATTCACCGGCCAGCTTTTCCAGCAGCGGTCCGAGGGTCTTGCAGGGCTCGCACCAGGTCGCCCAGAAATCGACCAGTACCGGCGTCTGCAGGGATTTCTGCAGCACTTCGGCTTCGAAGGTTTCGGTGACAGCGTCGAATACGTTCGGCAGTTCGCTCATGGAAACTCTGGATCTACGGCGGGAGACCGATTCTATGGTGGCGGACGCTTGCGGCTTCAACCCACCGCCGGTTCGATGTTCCACAATAGGGTCCCCGATTTCCCGAGTGCCGCTCCATGCCAACCCTGCTTCCGCGCCGTCTCGAGAACCTGCTCGGTCCTGCCGCGGCGGTGGGGTGGGTGCTGTCCGTGGCCGGTTTCGGCGTTGCGCTGGACGGCTTCGAGCAGGGGCGCCATCCCGTGGCGCTGCTTGGGGCGGGCGGCATCGCCCATGCCCTCGGCTTCAACCTGCTGGGTTGGGTGCTGCCGGGCCTGCTCGCCACGGCGATGGCGCTGTGCCTGCTGGCGCGCCTGCCGGCCGGCAGCAGCTGGCTGCTGCGGGTGGCCGGCCAGCTGCTGGTGTTGGCCGGACTGGCCTTTGCCGGCATGGGCCTGTTCCCGTTGGATGTGCAGGACCTGGACGGCCCGGCCAGCCAGGCGCATGCCAGCGCATGGATGGTGTGGGCACTGGCGTTCATTGCCGGCACGCTGATGCTGGGCGTCGGCAGCTGGCGCAGATCGCCGCCGTTGGCGCGGCTGGCGCTGGGCTGCGGGCTGGTCGCGGCGGTCACCGCTTTCGCCCTGCAGGGGGTGGTGCCGGCGCCGCTGGCGCAGCGGCTTACCTTTGCGGCGTGGGCGTCATGGCTGCTGCTGGGGCTGCGCCTGCTGGGCCCGGCCGATACCCGCCGGTAAGCGGCCGGGAGCGGGCGGCGGGCCGCCTGTCGACCGGATTGGAGGCTTTTGCCGCACTGCGGTACCCTGTGCCGCTTTGCCGCCGCACTTGTGTGTTCCATGACCAGCGTCGAACCCAACGCCTACGACCCGCAGCAGGTTGAATCCGCCGCCCAGCAGTTCTGGGACGGTACCCGTGCCTTCGAAGTCAACGAGACCTCGGACAAGCCGAAGTACTTCTGCCTGTCGATGCTTCCGTACCCGTCGGGCGCGCTGCACATGGGCCATGTGCGCAACTACACCATCGGTGACGTGATCAGCCGCTACAAGCGGATGACCGGGCACAACGTGCTGCAGCCGATGGGCTGGGACGCGTTCGGCCTGCCCGCCGAGAATGCCGCGATCAAGAACAAGACCGCGCCGGCCAAGTGGACCTACAAGAACATCGACCACATGCGCAGCCAGCTCAAGTCGCTGGGCTATGCCATCGACTGGTCGCGTGAGTTCGCCACCTGCAACCCGGACTACTACGTCCACGAGCAGCGCATGTTCACCCGCCTGATGCGCAAGGGCCTGGCCTACCGCCGCAACGCGGTGGTCAACTGGGATCCGATCGACCAGACCGTGCTGGCCAACGAGCAGGTCATCGACGGCCGCGGCTGGCGCTCCGGTGCGCTGGTGGAGAAGCGCGAGATCCCGCAATGGTTCCTGCGCATCACCGATTACGCCCAGGAGCTGCTGGACGGACTGGACGAACTGGATGGCTGGCCGGAATCGGTCAAGACCATGCAGCGCAACTGGATCGGCCGCTCGGAAGGGCTGGAGATCCAGTTCGCCGTACGTGATGCCGAGGGCAACACGCTGGACCCGCTGCGCGTGTTCACCACGCGGCCGGACACGGTGATGGGCGTGACCTTCGTGTCCATCGCCGGCGAACATCCGCTGGCGCTGCATGCAGCCAGGAACAACCCGCAGCTGGCTGAACTGCTGGCCGGGCTGAAGCAGGGCGGGGTGTCCGAAGCGGAACTGGAAACCCAGGAAAAGCGCGGCATGGATACCGGCCTGAAGGCCATCCATCCGGTGACCGGCGAGCAGGTGCCGGTGTGGGTGGCCAACTTCGTGTTGATGGGCTACGGCACCGGCGCGGTGATGGCCGTGCCGGGCCATGACCAGCGCGACAACGAATTCGCCAACAAGTACGGCCTGCCGATCCGCCAGGTCATCGCGCTGAAATCGCTGCGCAAGGACGAAGCCGCGTACGACGCCAGCCGTTGGCAGGACTGGTACAGCGACAAGAGCCGCGAAAGCGAGCTGGTCAATTCGGGCGAGTTCGACGGCCTGGATTTCCAGGGCGCCTTCGAAGCCCTGGCCGAACGCTTCGAGCGCAAGGCCCAGGGCCAGCGCCGCGTGAACTACCGCCTGCGCGACTGGGGTGTCAGCCGCCAGCGTTACTGGGGCTGCCCGATTCCGGTGATCTACTGCGACAAGTGTGGCGCGGTGCCGGTGCCGGAAGAACAGCTGCCGGTGGTGCTGCCGGAAAACGTGGCCTTCTCGGGTACCGGTTCGCCGATCAAGACCGATCCGGAATGGCGCAAGACCACCTGTCCGGACTGCGGCGGCGCGGCCGAGCGCGAGACCGACACCTTCGATACCTTCATGGAGTCGAGCTGGTACTACGCCCGCTACACCTCCCCGGGCGCACGCGATGCGGTGGACAAGCGCGGCAACTACTGGCTGCCGGTGGACCAGTACATCGGTGGCATCGAACACGCGATCCTGCACCTGATGTATTTCCGCTTCTATCACAAGCTGCTGCGTGACGCGCGGATGGTAGACAGCAACGAGCCGGCGCGCAACCTGCTGTGCCAGGGCATGGTGATCGCCGAAACCTACTACCGCGCCAACCCGGACGGGTCCAAGGACTGGATCAACCCGGCCGACGTGGACGTGCAGCGCGACGAGCGTGGCCGCATCACCGGCGCCACCCTGGTGGCCGACGGCCAGCCGGTCGTCGTCGGCGGCACGGAGAAGATGTCCAAGTCCAAGAACAACGGCGTGGACCCGCAGACCATGGTCGGCAAGTACGGCGCCGACACCGTGCGCTTGTTCTCGATGTTCGCCGCACCGCCGGAACAGTCGCTGGAGTGGAACGAAGCCGGCGTGGACGGCATGGCGCGCTTCCTGCGCCGGTTGTGGGCGCAGGTGCACAAGCATGCGGCCGATGGGGCGGCCCCGGCGCTGGACGTGTCCGCGTTGGACGCCGGCCAGAAGACCTTGCGCCGCAAGACCCATGAAACCATCGGCAAGGTCGGCGATGACTATGGCCGCCGCCACAGCTTCAACACCGCCATTGCCGCGGTGATGGAACTGATGAATGCGCTGGCCAAGTTCGATGACGCCACGCCGCAGGGCCGGGCGGTGCGCCACGAAGCCCTGCAGGCGATCGTGCTGATGCTCAACCCGATCACCCCGCATGCCAGCCATGCGCTGTGGCAGGTGCTGGGCCATGGCCAGACGCTGCTGGAAGACCAGGTTTTCCCGCAGGCCGATCCAGGTGCCCTGGTACGCGATGCGCTGACCCTGGCGGTTCAGGTCAACGGCAAGCTGCGCGGCACGATCGAGGTCGCCGCCGACGCGGCGCGCGAGCAGATCGAAGCGCTGGCGGTGGCCGAACCGAACGCGGCCAAGTTCATGGAAGGCCTGACCGTGCGCAAGATCATCATCGTGCCCGGCAAGATCGTGAACATCGTCGTCGGCTGACCCCGGCCTCGCCACCGCGGTGGGTGGCGCCAAGCCCTGGTGGGTGACGACCGTTGGTCGTCACCGCCCTCCCAGGCCCCGATGATCAACCGTCATTCACGCCTCATCGGGCAGGCTGTATTGCCGCAGCCGCCCGGCTACTACAGACTGTGTCCATGACCCGAATCCTGCTTGCCCTTCTCTTCGCCCTCGGCCTGGCCGGTTGCGGCTTCCACATGCGCAACAAGCTGATGCTGCCGGCCGACACGGCAGCAGTGAAGGTGGTCTCCACCGCGCCCTACAGCGAACTGGCCAAGCTGCTGCGACGCAGCCTGCTGGCGTCTGGGGCGACCCTGGCCGATGACGACTCGACCGCGCCGGCCGCGCAGCTGCAGGTGCTGTCCGAGCGCTGGGGTGACCTGCCGATCGCCATCGACGCACAGGGTCGTGCGCAGGAATACAGCCTGCGCTACGCGGTGATCTTCATCTTCCGCCGCGAAGACGGCAGCGAACTGGTGCCGCAGCAGGTGATCGAGCTGTCGCGCGATTACGTGTCCCCGCCGACCGACGCCACCGGTACCACCACCGAGCGCGAGATCCTGGCCGATGAGCTGCGCCGTGAAATGTCGGCCTCGATCATCCGCCGCATCGACAGCGTGGTGCGCAATGAACTGCGCGAAGGCCGCAGCATCTCGGCCCCGGTCGAGGCGGGCGACGGCCAGGTGATTCCGGCAGGCCCGGCGCCGGCCGGCGTCCCCGCCATCAAGACCACCATCCCGACCGCCAAGCCTGTCCCCGAACCGGCCGCCCCGCCGGTGCAGGACTGAGCCGGTACCCGGATGGAACTGCGCCCGGAGCAGTTGGCCAGCGCTGCTGGCGGGCAGCCGCTGGCGCCCGTCTACCTGGTTGCCGGGCCTGAAACCCTGCGCGTGCTGGAAGCGGCCGATGCGGTGCGGGCAAAAGCGCGCGCGGAGGGCATCAGCGAACGCGAAGTATTCGATGCCGATGGGCGCGATTTCGACTGGGGACGGTTGCAGGCGGGCTTCAACGCGCCCAGCCTGTTCAGTGCGCGCCGCCTGATCGAAGTGCGGCTGCCCAACGGCAAGCCGGGCAAGGAAGGCGCCGAAGTAATCAGTGACTTCTGCGCCTCGCCGCCACCGGACGTGGTGCTGTTGATCACCGCCAATGAATGGAGCAAGTCGCACCAGGGCAAGTGGGCCGATGCCGTAGGCCGTGCCGGCGTGATTTCGGTAGCGTGGGCGATCAAGCCGCACGAGCTGCCTGAGTGGATCGAGCGCCGCCTGCGTGGCAAGGGCCTGCGTGCCGATCCACAAGCGGTGCAGCGGCTGGCCGAGCGGGTGGAAGGCAACCTGCTGGCTGCCGCGCAGGAAATCGACAAGCTGGCGCTGCTGGTCGAATCCGGCCAGGTGCTGGACGTGGACAAAATGGACGCGCTGGTCGCTGATGCGGCCCGCTATGACGTGTTCCGGCTGGTGGAGTCGACCTTCTCCGGCCAGCCCACCGCGGTGCTGCGGATGGTGGCCGGGCTGCGCGCCGAAGGCGAGGCGGTGGCCGCCCTTATGCCGATCGTCATCCGTGAACTGCTGGCTGGCGCTGCGTTGGCCCAGGTGCAGCCGCGGGGCGGCAACCTGGCCGCGGAAATGAAATCACGCGGCATCTGGGAGTCCCGCCAGGCGCCGTACAAGCGCGCGCTGCAGCGGCACCCGGAAGCCAAGCGCTGGGAGCGCTTCGTTGCCGAAGCCGGGCTGGTGGATCGCATTGCCAAAGGGCGCGCCGACGGTGACCCGTGGCTGGCGCTGGAACGCCTGCTGGTGGCGGTGTCCGAAGCACGCGCGGTACGCCTGCTGGCGCGCGCCTGAGCGCTGGCCATGGGCCTTCGCATCTATTACGGCGGCACGTTCGATCCGGTGCACAACGGGCATCTTGCCATTGCCCGTGCCGCACGCGATGCCTTGAACCTGCCGATTCGGCTGCTGCCGGCGGCCGACCCGCCGCATCGTCCGGCACCCGGCGCCAGCGCCGAGCAACGTTGCCGGATGCTGCAGCTGGCGCTTGCCGATGAAACCGGATTGCTGCTGGACCGCCACGAACTGGAGCGCGCCGCCCGCCATCCGCAACGTCCGTCCTACACCGTGGATACCCTGGCCGAACTGCGCCAGGCGTTCGGCCCGGAAACGCCGCTGGCGTGGCTGATGGGGGCGGACAGCCTGTTGTCGCTCGCCACCTGGCATCGCTGGCAGGACCTGTTCGGGCTGGCGCATTTCATCGTCGCCGAGCGCCCCGGCAGCCGCTTGCCGCAGGTGGTGGAGGGCGTGCTGGGCCAGGCACTGCACGGCCGCTGGACCGACCAGCCGCAGGACCTTGAGGATGCAGCGGCAGGACATGTGCTGCGCCTGCATCAGCCGCTGCGCAGCGAGTCGGCCAGCGAGGTCCGCGCCCGCATCGCCGCCGGCGGGCCGTGGCAGCCGCTGGTGCCACCGGCGGTGGCGGGTTACATCGCCGAACATCGGCTTTACGGTGTGTGATCCTGGGGCTTGGCAGCTGTCATCCGCCCGTCGTGGTGCAGGTCACCGACGCGGGAACCTCGCCGCCGAAGGTGGCGCGGGTATGCTCGTAAATGGCACGCAGGACGGCCTGTTTGTGATCGGGTTCATTCACTGCCAAGGGTAGGTGGACGCTTCCGCGCGTATCGCACCGCCAGGCAACGCAACCCGGGCAGGGATCCCCTTCAGGACCTACTGGCGCCTGGACGGGCGCTGCAGCGCTACCAAGCGCGATACCCGAGGCGACGACGAAGGTGGCAAGCAGGCTCATGGTGATGCTCCAGTCAATGGAAAGGGCGCGCAACCGGCGCGCCACCATCATCGGCTCGTCCTACCTGGCCCGTTATCAGGCATAGCCGGCGGCGCGGGTCAGGTCAGCGGCCTTTCCGCCTGGGGGCTGAACCCGGTGAATGCCTCCCGCGCCGGTCCCACGTATAATCCCCCCTACGTTTATCGAGTCGACCCGCTTTGAGCAACCAGCCCCAACCCCAGACCATCAAGGTCGAACTGCCCAACCCGCCGCCCTCCGTGGAGCAGCTGTTGGCCTGCGTGACCGACGCCACCGAAGAGCTGAAAGCCAAGGACGTGGTCACCATCGACGTACGCGGCAAGTCCAGCGTCGCCGATTACTTCGTGATCGCCTCGGGCACCTCGTCGCGTCACGTGAAGTCCATCGCCGAGGAAGTGGTCCGCTTCGCCAAGAAGCTGGACATGATGCCGCTGGGCGTTGAAGGCGAGCGCGAAGCCGAATGGGTGCTGGTCGACCTGGGCGATGTCGTGGTCCACGTCATGCTGCCGCGCGTGCGCGAACTGTATGCACTGGAGCGCCTGTGGACGGTGGGTGACCAGCGTCGCCAGCACGAAGAAGAAGAAGGCCAGGACGACGAGGTCTGATCGACCTGCTGCCTGTGCTGTACCCCCGACGGCGCCGATGGCGCCGTTGGACGTTATGAGGATGCCTGATGAAAGCGCGACTGATCGCCACCGGTGAACGCGCCCCCAGCTGGGTGGCGCAGGGCTTTGCCGAATACCAGAAGCGGTTGTCGCACTGGCTGCCGTTCGAGCTGGTGGAGATCGAGCCGGGCCTGCGTGGCAAGGGCCGCGATGCGCGCCGTGCGACCGATGACGAAGGCAAGCGGGTGATCGCCGCGCTGCCGAAGAATGCCTACGTGGTGGCGCTGGACGTGCCCGGCCGACAGCTCAGCTCGGAACAGTTGGCGCAGCGGTTGGAGCACTGGCGCGGGCAGGGCAGGGACCTGGCGTTCCTGATCGGCGGGCCGGAAGGGCATTCGTCGGAGGTGTCGGCGCTGGCGGATGAAAAATGGTCGATCGGCCCATTGACCCTGCCGCACATGCTGGTGCGCCTGGTCGTCGCCGAACAGCTGTATCGCGCTGCGGCGATGTTGGCCAACCACCCCTACCATCGCGCGTGAAGAGTCGTTATACTGGTCGTCTGCCCGAATAGCTCAGCCGGTTAGAGCACTTGACTGTTAATCAGGGGGTCGTTGGTTCGAGTCCAACTTCGGGCGCCATTTTGAAAACCCGCATCGTGAGATGCGGGTTTTTTTTGTGTGGCATGCTGCGCCCATCCTTGGCCGGAGCGTCACGATGGGTGAGATCATCACAGCGGGTATCGTCTTCGCCTGCCTGAGCGCGGCGTCGATCGGCATGATGTACCTGTATCCGCGGCTCTCGGCCCGGCACCGGGATGACGAGACCAATACGGTCCTGCGGTTGGTGGCCAATATCTTCGTGGTGATGACTTCGCTGGTGTTCGGCCTGCTGATCAATTCGTCGAAGAACACCTTCGAAACCATCGATTCTAACGTGCACGGTTTTTCGACCAGCCTGATCATGTTCGACCGCTCGCTGCGGACGTACGGGGTGGAAACCGAGGAGACCCGACGGCGGCTCAGGGAGTACATCGAGACCGCCATCGCCCATCCCGCGCGCAGCGACGATGCCCTCGTCCACCACCACGACCCGGCGGCCAACGCACTGGACCAGGTCGGTGGCGCGCTGGATCGTATCGCGCCAGCGGATCGTTTCCACGAAGGGTTGCTGGCCGATGCGCGACAGCAGTACCAGACCGTCGTGCTGCAACGATGGAGCATCGTCGAACAGTCCGAAGCCAGCGTGCCGCGCCTGATCATCTGGATGCTGATGGCGTGGATGACGCTGATCTATGGAAGTTTCGGCTATCGTGCCCCGCACAACCCGATGGTGGTCGGCATGTTCCTTGTATCGGCCGCTTTGATCGCGACTTCGGTGTACTTCGTGCTGGACATGAGCGTGCCGTTCCATGGGCCGATCCAAGTGTCGGCCGCGCCGTTGCACCGCGCGCTGGCCGAGATCCAGCCCTGAGGTAACCCAGCGCATGTGCCCGCCCTGGTAGCGCCGAACCGTGCTCGGCGGTAGGCTTCAGCGGCCAGCAGCCAGCAGCCAGCAGCACGGCTCCCGGCGACGTCGATGACAGCCCTCGGCAGCCACGAGCGTGTTCGCCGAGCATGGCTCGGCGCTACCGGGGCACGCGCCGATGCACGCAGAAAAAAGCCCGGGCACGAGGCCCGGGCTTGGTCACATCACGCGATCCGATCAGTTGAACGTGTACTTCGCGCCCACCGTGAAGTAGCGGCCGATGGCGCCGCTGAAGTGCAGCGGGTTGTAGTTGATGCCGCCGTAAGTGGCCGGATCCAGCGGTGCGGTGCGGTCGAACACGTTGGCCACCGAGCCGAAGATCTCCAGTCCATCCATGGCCTTCCAGTTGGCCGACAGATCAAACGTGGTGAACGAAGCGACCTTGCAGTCGCCCGGGGCCGGGCTGCCATCGGCGCGGAAGTTCAGGCAGTCGTCTTCCTTGGTGCCGCCGGTTTCGGCCAGGTTGTCCATCGAACTGATGTAGTTGACGATGCCGCTGACCGACCAGTCGTGGTAGTTCCAGGTGGCACCGAAGTTGATGCGGTCCTTCGGCGTGCCGATGCAGTTGGTGACATCGCAGTTGCCGTGGGTGCCGGCATATTCGTGGGTGGTGTCACCCTCGGTACGCTCGAACTTGCTGGTGTGGCTCCACTGCAGGTCCAGACGCAGGTCGCCGGCAGTACCCAGCGGGATGTCCTGGCGGATATCGGTGTCGATACCTTCAACCTTCGACGCGCTGGCATTCACGTAGTTCGTGTTGATGGCCAGGATCGAGCCGGTGCCCGGCACGCCATTGAGCAGGTCGGTATCGCGCAGCACGTTGCCCGATGCGATGGCATCAGCCGTTGAACCCTGTGCGATTTCATTGGTGCGCTTGATACGCCATGCGTCCACTGTGATCGACGTAGTGCGGGTCGGCTGCAGCACGATGCCCAGCGAATAGCTCTTGGACTCTTCGGCTTCCAGCAGCGGGTTGGGGCGGGTGATGATCGCCACCGGCTGCTGGCCGCAATCATCCTGCGTGCCACCCGGGGCCGGCGTGCCACCCGGGCAGCGGACCGGGTCGAGCGCATTGGAGAAGGCGGCCAGGCCACCGTCGCCGTTCTCGGCCGGGTTCGGCGCACGGAAACCTTCGGCGTAGGTGCCGCGCAAAGCGATCCAGTCGATCGGGGTCCACTTGAAGCCGACCTTCGGGGTCACCGAATCATCGCCACTTTCGTATTTGTCATAGCGCGCAGCGGCGGTGAGCTCCAACGATTCCAGCACCGGCGCGGCCAGTTCGGCATAGGCGGCGTAGACGTTCTGGGTACCGTCGTAGGACGAGAAGCCCAGCCCGATGATGTCGCCGGCATCGGTGTACGTCTGCGGCGACAGGCTGTTGGTGGTACGACGCCACTCGGTGCCCAGCGCCAGCCCCAGCGGACCGCCGGCCAGGTCCATCAGCGACCGGTTCACCTTGAAGTCGAACATGTCCAGACTGCTCTTGGCGGTGGCCTGGATGGTCGGGGAAATGTAGTCGTACAGGCTCTGCGGATTGCCTTCCGAGCCGGCACCGATGTTCCATGTGCCAGCCGGGCAGGCCAGGTCGCCCAGCACGCACTGCACCGCGCTGTAACGCAGGAAGCCGTCACGCTTGTTGACCAGGTTGGTGGACGAATGCAGGTAGCCGGTGTCGTAGCTCCACTCGCCCCAGGTGCCCTTTACCCCGGCCAGGAAGCGGATGAACTCGTTGTCGTTGTTGGTCACGCGCGGGCCGACGTCGAAGGCGTTGTAGCGCACGCGCACCGGTTCGCCGTAGGGGTTGTCGGGATGCCCGACCGCCAGCACGGTGGCGCCGGGGCCACTGTTGGCATTGACCGGGCCACCCGGATAACCCCACGCGCCGGACACGTTGGACGGGGTGTTGTTGAAGGTGGTTTCCTTCTTGGAGTAGCCCATTTCCACATAGGCTTCGGTGCTGTCGTTGAAGGCGAAGGTCGCACGTCCGAACACGTTGACGTATTTCTCTTCCGGGCTCAGGTCACGATAGTCGGCCATGTCCCACAGGCAGCCGCCGCCCGGATCCTGCGGGGCGACACTGGAAAGGCCTGAACAACCGGGCAGTGATTCCAGCAGGCCGGTGGTCGGGTTGAAGATGCTGCCGGTCGGCGAGTTGCCGCCGCCGCTGCCGTTGCCGGTGATCGCCCCGCCAAGGAACTGGCTGCCGCCGGCGCTGTAGCCCCAGCGACGCAGGTCACCGGTGCCGATCCAGTCGCGGTTGCGACGGTCGCTGACGCGGATGCCATCGGACTTGCCGACGTCGATGCTGGCGAAGGCATTCCAGCCATCTTCGGACAGATTGCCGGTACCGGCGGTCAGGGTTGCCTTGCGCGCATCGCCGTCGCTGTCGCCGGACAAGCCATAGGAGCCGCGCAGGATCACGCCTTCGAAGTCACTGCGCAGGATGATGTTCACCACGCCGGCGATGGCATCCGAGCCGTAGGTCGCCGACGCGCCGTCCTTCAGGACTTCCACGCGCTCCACGGCATCCAGCGGGATGGTGCTGAGGTCGGTGAAGACCTTCTGTCCGTCATCGGCCAGGCCATAGGTGGCCATGCGCCGTCCGTTCAACAGCACCAGGGTGGAACCGGCGCCCAGGCCGCGCAGCGAAATGCCGGCGCCGCCGCCGGCGAAGCCGTTGCCGAAGGTCTTGGGGATGGAGCCGGAGCCGTCCGAAGTCAGGGTCTGCAGGTATTCGGCGACCGTGGTCTTGCCGGTACGGTCGATCTCCTGGCGGGTGACCACCTGCACCGGTGAGGGGGTTTCGGTATTGGTGCGCGGGATGTTGGAGCCGGTGACGGTGATCCGGTCCAGGTTGGTGGCGGGGTCCTGCGCGAAGGCCGTGGTGGATCCGGCGGCCGCGATCAGCAGCGCGCTGCCAGCAAGGACGTGGGTGATGGACGTGGCAAGCGACGTGCGGCGGCTGGCACGTGGAAGGGTCGGGTATTTCACAGCTCTCTCCTGACTGGGAATACGTAGTGGCGTGTCCTACCGCAGGCCCCCTTGCCCCGCGATGTCGCCAATCTAGGTTTCTTTCAGGTGACGCAAGAGTGAAATTTTGCTTAATCGGGACCGCTTTGTGACGTCGGTCAGGGAGCTGGACAGGGGGTGATATCCGTCACCCCCTGTCGCGCCTTACTCTGGCAAGGAGAACTCGATCGGCACCAGGCCCACCGAGGACATGGCCACGCCGTCCTGCACGGACGGTTCGAAACGCCACTGGCGCAGTACCTGCTGGCGCGCAGCAAGGTCCAGCGCACGCGAACCGCTGCTGCGTTCGATGGAGACCGCTGTGGGGCGGCCCTCGGCACTGACTTCCACCCGCAGCAGGACGGTGCCCTGCTCACGGCCACGCAGGGCCGCGATCGGGTACGTCGGCGGCGGGGCGGAGCGGTACCGCAGCTGTGCGCCAGGGCCGCTGCGGGTGGGGGTAGCGGTCTGCAGCGGCACGTTCGGAACGGGGGCGGGCTGCGGTTCGGCGGCGGGCACGGCGTAGGCCGGGACCTGCTCGGTGACGGTGGTGGGGGTCGGCAAGGGCGTGGGCCGGGGTTTCACCACGGTCTGCGGCGGTGCGACCTGCTGGACGACTTCCGGCGGAACCGGCGTGGGCGGCAGTGGCTTGTCCGGGGTGATCCAGCGGATCTGCGGGGCCTCACGTGGCAGGGGCGCGGCCACGTAGGCGGCGGGGATCACCAGCAGCATGAAGGCCAGTACGTGCAGCGCGATCGCGGTGCTCCATGCAGCGATGCGGGCGGGGTCGAAGCGGAGCGGGACTACCGGGTACGTAAGAACCATGGTTCACCTCCATGCAAGCCAGCAGGGGGACGTCATCGGGGCCGGTGGATGCCGGCGGACCAGCAATAGCGCGGCCAGCGCGGCGTGCCCAGCGGGGCACGCGCGGTCGTTTGGTTACGAGTCAGGTAAGGGCGGTGGCGCTTCGTAGTGACGACCTTGGTCGTCACCTACAAGTTGGCACCCGGGCAGAGGCGACGACCAACGGTCGTCACCCACCAAGGGCGGTCGGCACCCACCAAGGGCGGTCGGCACTCACCAAGGGCGGTCGGCACTCACCTGCGAAGGCCTCAGCGGCCGAGTTCGAACACCACGTCCAGGTTCACCGACACGGTGGTTTCACCGGCGGCCACCGGGGTGCTGGCCATGTCGGCAGCCATCGGCGCGGCGGCCGCGCGCATCATCACCGGGCGGAAGCCGCCGCCGCTGCTTTCGGAAATGCTGACGATGCGGCGCACCTGCAGGCCCAGCGACTTGGCGTAGGTCTGCGCACGGGCCTGGGCCTTCTTCAGTGCGGCCAGGCGGGCTTCGTCATACACCGGTTCCGGCTGGTCGATCTCGAAGCTGGGGCCGTTGATCTGGTTGGCGCCCTGTGCGGCCAGCGCGTCCAGCACCTTGCCCAGCTTGGCGATGTCACGCACCTTCAGGCTGACCGTGTTGCTGGCCTGGTAGCCGGTGATCTTCGGTGCCTCGTTGTCAGCGTAGCGATACTGCGGGCTCAGGTTCACTCCGCTGGTCTGCACGTCGCGCTCGGCGATGCCGGCGGCCTTGATCGCGGCCAGCACGGTGTCCATCTTCTGCGCGTTCTCGCGCATCGCGGTGTTGCCGTCCACGGCCTGGGTAACCACGCCGGCGGAGAGCGTGGCGATGTCCGGCACGCGGCTGGCTTCGGCGTTGGCCGATACGTTGAGCAGGGTGCCTTCCACCGGGGCGATGGCAGGGGCCGGTACGGCGGCTTGAGCGGTCACGGAAGCTCCCAGGGCGAGGGACAGGGCGAGCAGCAGGGGCGAGAGGACAGGGCGACGCATGGAGATCTCCTTGAAGGCCATCGAGGTTGCTGGCGAAGGGATGAACGCGTTGTGAGCCGGAACGGGGTTGCGCATGGCCGCGGCACGTTGCCTGCGATTCAGGCCCTGCGCGCAGGGTATGCTGTGTCGATGCTCTATCTTGCCTCCCGCTCGCCCCGCCGCAGTGAATTGCTTGCCCGCCTTGGCCGTCCGTTCCAGACCCTGGACCTGGACGTGGCCGAAGTGCGCGCGGCTGGCGAAACGCCGCGCGACTACGTGCAGCGGGTAGCCGTCGACAAGGCCCGCGCAGGACTGGCCCACGTGCTGGCCGCCGATCCCGCAGCGGTGGTGGTCGGCTCGGATACCGAAGTGGTGCTGGGTGAGCGCGTGTTCGGCAAACCGGCCGATGCCGAGGATGCCGCCGCCATGCTGGCCGCGCTGTCCGGCCGCACCCACCAGGTGATGACCGCCGTGGTGCTGGCTTCTGCCGGCGGCCTGTCGGTGGACCTGGTGGTGTCCGAGGTCACCTTCGCCGCGCTGGAGCAGGCCCACATCGCCGCTTACGTGGCCACCGGCGAGCCGTTCGGCAAGGCCGGTGCGTATGCCATCCAGGGAGAAGCAGAGCGCTTCATCACCCATCTGGCCGGGAGCTATTCCGGCGTGATGGGATTGCCGCTGTACCAGACCGACCGGCTGCTGGCCGGCGCCGGCTTGCCTTCCTACCCTGTTGCCGCCACGGAGGCTGCCGTACATGTCTGAAGAAATACTGGTCAACGTAACCCCCCGCGAAACCCGGGTGGCGGTGATCGAGAACGGCATGCTGCAGGAGCTGCACATCGAACGTGGCTGGCGGCGCGGCGTGGTCGGCAACATCTACAAGGGAAAGGTGCAGCGGGTGATGCCCGGCATGCAGGCCGCGTTCGTTGAAGTGGGCCTGGAGCGCGCCGCGTTCCTGCACGCCAACGACGTGGTGCGGCCGGCCCCGGTGGCCAGCCCGGACACCGATGGCACCACCCTGCCGCCGCCCTCCAGCGTGCCGATCGTGGAGCTGCTGCGCGATGGCCAGGACATCGTGGTGCAGGTGGTCAAGGACCCGATCGGGACCAAGGGCGCACGCCTCACCACCCAGATCAGCATCCCCTCGCGTTACATGGTGCTGCTGCCGCAGTCCAAGGTGGTCGGCGTTTCGGCGCGCATCGAAGACGAAGGCGAGCGCGCAAGGCTGAAGGCGCTGGTGACCGAACTGTCGGCCCAGCACGGCGGCTACGGTTACATCGTGCGCACCAACGCCGAAGGCCAGCCGGCCGAAGCGATTGCCGAAGACGTGGCCTACCTGTCGCGGGTATGGAACGTGGTCGAGCGGCGCGGCCGCGAGGCCGCTTCGTGCAGCGTGATCTATGAAGACCTCAGCCTGCCGCTGCGTTCGGTGCGCGACCTGATCCGCAAGGACGTGGACAAGGTGAAGGTCGATTCCAAGGAAACCTTCGTGCAGCTGCAGGCCTTCGTGGCCAAGTACATGCCGGTGCTGGCCGAGAAGCTGGAGCTGTACGCCGGTGACCGCCCGATCTTCGACATGTTCGGGGTGGAGGACGAGATCGGCCGTGCGCTGGACAAGCAGGTGCCGCTGAAATCCGGCGGCTACCTGGTGATCGACCAGACCGAAGCGATGACCACCATCGACGTCAACACCGGTTCGTTCGTCGGCCAGCGCAACCTGGAAGAAACCGTCTACCGCACGAATCTGGAAGCGGCGCAGGCCGTTGCCAGGCAGCTGCGCCTGCGCAATCTGGGCGGCATCATCATCATCGATTTCATCGACATGGTGGACGCCGAGCACCGTCGCCAGGTGCTGCGCACGCTGGAAAAAGCACTGGCCCGCGACCATGCCAAGACCACCGTGTACGACTTCTCGCCGCTGGGCCTGGTGGAGATGACGCGCAAGCGCACCGTGGAGAGCCTGGAGCGCCAGCTGTCGGAAACCTGCCCGCAATGCAGTGGCCGTGGCAGCATCAAGACCACCGAAACGGTCACCTACGAAATCTTCCGCGAGATCACCCGTGCGGTGCGCCAGTTCGAAGCGGCGCGCCTGCTGGTGATCGCCTCCTCGAAGGTGGTGGCCCGCATCACCGACGAGGAATCGACCGCCGTTGCCGAGCTGGAAGAATTCCTCGGCAAGAGCATCCGCTTCCAGGCGGACGACCAGTACCTGCAGGAACAATTCGATGTGGTCCTGCTCTGATCTTTACCGGCCGGTTGCCGGCCAGGGCCGATGAGCGCGCCGCCGCGCCTGCGACTGCGAAGGATCCGCCGTCTTGCCCTGTACGCGTCCGCCATCACCCTGGTGGCGGTGGCGTTGCTGGTGGGTACCTTCAGCCAGCTGCTTCCGCTGGCTGAGCGGAACCCGGAACAGATTGCCGCATGGTTGACCGCACGTGCCGGCCAGCCGGTGCGCTTTGATGACCTGAAAGCGCAGTGGACCCGCCGTGGCCCACTCCTGCAACTCGATGGCCTGCGCATCGGGGCCGGCGATGGCCTGCGCGTGGGCCAGGCCGAAGTGCAGGTGGCGATGTACGCCGGCCTGCTGCCAGGGCGCTCGTTGACCGAACTGCGCCTGCGCGGACTGGCACTCACTCTGCAGCGAGCCGACGACGGGCGCTGGAGCGTGCGCGGCCTGCCGGGCCGGCCGGGTAGCGATCCGCTGGAGGCGCTGCGGCGCCTTGGTGAACTGCAGGTCGAACGCGGTCGCTTGACCGTGGACGCGCCTTCGCTGGGGCTGCAGGCGACCCTGCCGCGGCTGGACGTGCGGCTGCGGGTCAACGGTGACCGCCTGCGCGTGGGGGTGCGGGCGTGGGCCAGGGAAGACGCGCTGCCGCTGTCGGCGGTGCTGGACGTGGACCGCCGCAAGGGTAACGGCGAGGCCTGGCTGGGCGGGGATCCGGTGGACCTGCAGGCGTGGTCGTCGCTGTTGTCCGGTGCCGGCGTGCAGGTGCTGCAGGGCCGCGGTGAACTCAATGCCTGGGTGGCCCTGCGTGACTTCCGCCCGGTGATGGTCACCACCGATTCCGACCTGACCGCGCTGCACCTGGCCGGCGCGCCCACGGCCCATGTGGCGCGGCCTACGCTGGACGTGGAGCGCCTGCAGATGCGCGCGCGCTGGCGTTACAGCGAAGGTGGCTGGCGCGCACAGGCGCCGTTGCTACGGGTGCGTGCCGAGGGCCGCGAACAGGTGCTTGATGGCCTGCTGGTCGGTGCCGGGCAGCACATGGCGCTGGTCGCCGACAACGTGGATGGCAACGTGCTGCTGCGCGGACTGGCACTGACCGATCGGGTCGACGCCGGGCTGCGCGACTGGCTGTACCGCGCCCACCCGCAGGTGCGCGTGCGTTCGCTGCAGGCTCACGGCGAACGCAACGGTGCGCTGTGGGTGCAGGGTGATCTGGAAACACTGGCGTTTTCCAGCGTGGACGGCGGGCCGGGACTGGCCGGCGTAGGCGGCCGCTTCCAGGGCGACGCCGAGGGTTTTTCGCTGCAGCTGCAGCCGCAGCAGCAACTGCAGTTCGACTGGCCGAAGGGCTTCGGCGTGCGTCACGACGTGCGCCTGGCCGGTGAAGTGGTGGGCTGGCACGACGAAGCCGGTGGCTGGCGCATCGGCACTCCGGCGCTGCGCGTGCAGGGCACCGATTACGCCGCCGACGTGCGCGGCGGGTTGTGGTTCCAGGGCGACGGTACGCGGCCGTGGATGCAGCTGGCGGCGAAGATCGACGATGTGCCGATGACCGCCGCCAAGCGCTTCTGGATCCGTTCGAAGATGAGCGCAAACGCGCGCGATTGGCTGGATACCGCGCTGCAGTCCGGCCGCGTGCGCAACGGCATCGGGCTGGTCACCGGTGACCTGGACGACTGGCCGTTCGACCGCAACAACGGCCGCTTCGAGGCCACCGGCCATATCGAGGACGGCACCATCCGCTTCCAGAAGACCTGGCCGGACATGACCCAGGTGGATGCGGACATCGCCTTCATCGGCCCGGGCTTTTCGCTCAAGGGCCGCGGCGACCTGGCCGGGGTCAACGTGGATGCGATGGAAGCGGGGATCGAGGACTTCGGCCAGACTCCGCTGTACGTGCGCGCGCAGAGTCGCAGCGAAGCCAGCCGGTTGTTGGCCGTGCTGCGGCGCAGTCCGCTGCACGGCCAATACGGCGACACCCTGGATGCGCTCAGCGCCAGCGGCCCGGCGAATGTGGATTTCGACCTGCTGCAGCCGCTGCATCCCGGCCAGCCCGGGCACCTGCAGGGCAGCGTGGCGCTGGATGGCGTGAAGCTGTCCGACAAGCGCTATGCACTGGATTTCGAGGACGTGCGCGGCAGCGCCAGGTACGCCGGTGGCGGCTTCGGGGCCGACAACCTCAGCGTGCGCCACCTTGGCGCGCCGGGCACGTTGAGCCTGCGCGCCGGTGGCTTCGTGCGTGATCCGCAGCTGGCCTTCGAATCGGAACTGGTCGCCAACCTGGACGCCGGCACGCTGCTGGACCGCGCTCCGGAAATGGCCTGGCTGAAGCCTTACATCGAAGGCCGTTCGGACTGGAAGATCGGCGTGGACATGCCCAAGGCGGTGGCTGCGACCGCGGCAGCCGGCGGCCAGGCAGCGCCGACCCCGCCGGCACGCCTGCACCTGCAGTCCGCCCTGGTGGGCACCACGCTGAGCCTGCCGGCGCCGCTGGACAAGCCAGCCGCCGAGGCGCTGGATACCCGCGTGGCGGCGCAGCTGCCGATGGGCGATGGCCGCATCGACGTGGCCTTCGGCGAGCGCTTGGCACTGGCCGCGCGCACGCACCAAGGCCAGACCGGCGTGCAGGTCACGCTGGGCAGTGCCCGGGTGGACCGCGATCCGCCGGCCAGCGGACTGGCGGTCAATGGCCGAAGCGGCTCGCTGGATGCGCTCGAATGGATATCCCTGGCGCGTGGTTCGGCCGGCGATGGCAAGGACGACGGCACGCCCAGCGACCCGATGCCGCTGCGTTCGGTGGATGTGCAGGTGGCACAGCTGCTGCTGATCGGCGGGGTGTTCGAACAGACCCGCCTGCAGCTGCGGCCGACCGCCGAGCACCTGGACGTGCGTCTGGACGGCCCCTCGCTGGCCGGCCAGCTGCAGGTTCCCAACGCCAGCGGCGGCACCATCAGCGGCGCCCTGCAGCGCGTGCACTGGAAGTCACTGCCGGGCCCGGCGCAGCCGCGTCCGCGCGATGGCGCGCCGATCGTGATGCCCGATGGTGAAGTGATGGCGGCGCGCGTCCAGGCCAGCGCCAACGACACCGATCCAGCCGCCATTCCGCCGCTGTCGCTGGACATCGCCGACCTGCAGTTCGGCAAGATCAACCTCGGCCAGGCGGTGGTGCGCACCCAGCCCATTGCCAACGGCCTGCGCGTGCAGCAACTGGATTTCCGTTCGCCGAAACAGGCCATCGATGTCCGTGGCAGCTGGTTGGGCAAGGGGCCTGCCGCACGCACCGAGCTCACCGCGCAGGTGCGCAGCGAAGACCTCGGCGACCTGCTGCGCGACCTGGATTACGGTGGCCAGCTGCGTGGCGGGCAGGGCAGCATCGACCTGCAGGCCGGCTGGGCCGGTGGGCCGTCGGACTTCCAGCTGGGCAACCTGCAGGGCAGCATGAAGGTCGATGCACGCAACGGCCAGCTGCTGGAACTGGAGCCCGGTGCGGGGCGCGTGCTGGGCCTGCTGAGCATCACCCAGCTGCCGCGCCGGCTGATGCTGGACTTCCGCGACTTCTTCTCCAAGGGCTTTGCGTTCAACCAGATCGCCGGCACGCTGGCCTTCGCCGATGGATCGGCCACCACCGACAAGGTGATGATCGAAGGTCCAGCCGCCAACATCCGTATCCGCGGCCGTACCGACCTGCGCGCGCAGCAGTTCGACCAGACCATCGACGTCAACCCGCGCTCGGGCAACCTGCTGACCGTGGTCGGCGCAGTGGCCGGCGGCCCGGTGGGCGCCGCGCTCGGCGCGGCCACCAATGCGGTGCTGTCCAAGCCGCTGGGCGAAATCGGGGCCAAGACCTACCGCGTCACCGGCCCCTGGAAAGACCCGAAAGTGGAGGTGGTGGAGCGCGATGCGTCCGTGCCGCCGCCGCCCAAGCCGACCGCGCGCTGAGCGCTCGGCACTCCCCCCGCGTGACGCGGCTTGCCATGGCCGCGTTCTGCCCCCAGATTGAAGCTCATGACCGATAACGCCCTAACCCTCGCGACCGACCGCCTGCTGCAGCCCGCTGGGCTGGATGCAGGCACCCTGGAAAACACCTTCGGCCACCTGCTGGGCCCGGGCATCGACTTCGGTGACCTGTACTTCCAGCACGCCCGCCGCGAAAGCTGGAGCGTGGAAGATGGCATCGTCAAGGACGGTGCGCATTCCATTGAACAGGGCGTCGGCGTGCGCGCGATTTCCGGTGAGAAGACCGGCTTCGCCTACTCCGATGACATCCACCGCGACGCGCTGTCCAACGCGGCGCACTCGGCCCGCGCGATTTCGCGCGAGGGTGGGGCGCAGACCGGCAAGTCCCTGCTGCGCGGTGATGCGCGCGCGCTGTACCCGGCGCTGGATCCGGTGGACAGCATGGGCAACGAAGCCAAGGTGGAAGTGCTCAAGCGGCTGGATGCCTACCTGCGTGCCGCCGACCCGCGCGTGAAGCAGGTGATGGTGAGCCTGTCCGGCGGCGTGGACACCATCCTGATCGCACGCAGCGACGGCGTGCTGGGCGCGGACATCCGCCCGCTGGTGCGCTTGAACGTGCAGGTGATCGTGGAGCAGAACGGCCGTCGTGAATCCGGTTATTCCGGTGGCGGTGGTCGCTATGACTACACCGAACTGTTTGCCAGTGGCCGTCCGGAAGCCTTCGCCCGCGAAGCGCTGCGGCAGGCCCTGGTGAACCTGGACGCGGTACCCGCACCGGCCGGCGTGATGCCGGTGGTGCTCGGCCCGGGCTGGCCCGGCGTGCTGCTGCACGAAGCGGTCGGCCATGGCCTGGAAGGCGACTTCAACCGAAAGGGTACCAGCGTGTATGCCGGTCGCCTGGGCGAGCGGGTGGCCTCGCCGGGGGTGACCATCGTCGATGACGGCACGCTGGAAGGCCTGCGCGGTTCGCTCAACATCGATGACGAAGGCCAGCGCACCCAGTGCACCACGCTGATCGAAGACGGCATCCTGGTCGGCTACATGCAGGATTCACTCAACGCGCGCCTGATGGGCATGGCACCGACCGGCAACGGCCGCCGCGAATCGTTCGCGCACTTGACCATGCCGCGCATGACCAATACCTACATGCGCGCCGGGCAGCATGACCCGGAAGAGATGATCCGCTCGGTCAAGAAGGGCCTGTACGCGGTGAACTTCGGCGGCGGCCAGGTCGATATAACCAGCGGCAAATACGTGTTTTCGGCCACCGAGGCCTACCTGATCGAAGACGGTCGCATCACCGCGCCGGTGAAGGGCGCCACGATCATCGGCAACGGCCCGGAGACCATGCAGAAGGTGCGCATGATCGGCAACGACCTGGCGCTGGACCAGGGCGTCGGCATCTGCGGCAAGGACGGCCAGAGCGTACCGGTCGGCGTGGGCCAGCCGTCGCTGCTGATCGATGGACTCACCGTGGGTGGCACCCAGGCGTGATGCCGGCGGTGCCCCTGCCCGGCAGCGCCGCAGGCTTCCCGGCGGCATCCCTGCCCGGTAGCGCCGAGCCATGCTCGGCGGCATCCCTGCCCGGTAGCGCCGAGCCATGCTCGGCGGCTTTTCCGGCAGTGCAGGCCTCAGTCCTGGCTGTCGTCCGCGTCGTCTTCCACCGCTTCGGCGTCTTCGCCGCTGTCGGCCACGATCAGCCCCAGCGCGGCCGGCAGCATCAGCGTACGCAGCACCTGGAAGATTTCCCGGTAGGCGCGCGGCGGCTTGTTCTTGGCTTTCTCGGCCTGGGCGTTGCGCACCAGCGTGCGCAGCTCCTGACGGTCGGCCTGCGGGTATTCGTCCAGCAGCTTGGACAACGCGGCGTCGCCATCGCTCATCAGCTTTTCGCGCCAGTCTTCGGCCCGGTGCATCATCGCCACTTCGCGGCGGCCGGTATCGCTGTTGGCGTCCAGCGCCTCGCGGATGGCATCCAGCGTGGACTCTTCTTCCCGGCGCATGTGCTTGGCCAGGAACGCCAGCTGCCGCTTGTGCGCGATGTGGGCGGTGATCCGCTTGCATTCGGCGATGTGCGGCAGCAGGTCTTCCGGCACCGGCAGGCGCGCCAGCTGCGCGGGAGTCAGCGAAACCAGCTTTTCGCCAAGCGCAAGCACGTCCAGCGCTTCATTGCGCTTCTGCTTGCGGCTTTTATCGTGGAATTCACCGGTTTCTTCGTCGCGTCCGCGCATCGTCTTTCCTACTTTCGTAAATACGTCGCCTGGCGCAGTGCCGGGCCCAACCTGTACAGGATAAAGCATTGAACGTCATCGCCCCTGAAGCGGCCGCTGCCGCTGGCACCGAGGCCCGGCTGGAACAGCTGGCCGATATCTCCCAGCAGCTGCTGGACCACGCCCGCCGGCTGGGGGCCAGCCAGGCTGAAGTGTCCTGCAGCGAGGACCGCGGGCTGGACGTGAACGTGCGCCTGGGCGAGGTGGAGACGGTGGAATCCACCGCCGACCGGGGGATCGCGGTCACCGTCTACTTCGGCAAGCGCAAGGGCAGCGCCAGCACTGCCGACCTGCAGCCGTCCAGCCTGGTGGCCACGGTGGAGCAGGCCTGCGCGATCGCCCGGCATACCGAAGACGATGCCGCCGCCGGCCTGGCCGACGCCGAGCTGATGGCCCGCGAATTCCCGGAACTGGACAGCTGGCACCCATGGGCGCTGCAGGCCGACCAGGCCATCGACCTGGCGCTGGCCTGTGAGGCGGCCGGCCGCGACAGCGATGCGCGCATCAGCAACACCGATGGCGCCTCGGCATCGACCGGGCAGAGCCTGTCGGTGTATGCCAACTCGCACGGCTTCTTCGGCCGCGAGCGTGGCACTCACCATTCAATCAGCGTGGCGCTGATTGCCGGGCAGGGCGACGGCATGCAGCGCGATGGCTGGTATACCAGCGCGCTGGCCCGCGAGGACCTGGAAGACCCGGCCGCGGTGGGCCGCAAGGCCGCCGAGCGCACCATCGCCCGGCTGCAGCCGCGTTCGATGGCCACCAGCAGCATGCCGGTGCTGTTCGCACCGGAAGTGGCGCGCAGTCTGGTCGGCCACCTGCTGTCGGCGATTTCAGGCGGCGCGCTGTACCGTCAGTCCAGCTTCCTGCTGGACAGCCTGGGCACCTCCCTGTTCCCGGCATGGATGCAGATCGACGAGCTGCCGCACCTGCGTCGTGGCCGCCGCTCGGCCGCCTTCGATGGCGACGGCGTGGCGACCCGGACCTCGGCGATCGTGCGCGATGGCGTGCTGCAGCGCTACATCCTGGGCAGTTATTCGGCGCGCAAGCTGGGCCTGCAGACCACCGCCAACGCCGGTGGCGTGCACAACCTGCAGGTGGCCGCCAGCGCACCGGGGCTGGACCTGCATGCCATCGCCCGGCAGATGGGCAACGGGCTGCTGGTGACCGAGCTGATGGGGCAGGGCGTCAATGGCGTGACCGGCGATTACTCGCGTGGTGCCGGCGGCTTCCGCATTGAGAATGGCGAGATCCTGTACCCGGTGGACGGCATCACCATCGCCGGCAACCTGCGCGACATGTTCCAGTCCATCGAGGCGATCGGCAGCGACGTGGACGTACGATCGCACATCGCCATCGGCTCGCTGCTGATCGGCAAAATGACGGTCGCCGGTAACGACTGACGTCGTTATTGGCGTACTCTTGCCGGGCTGCGACGGCCCACGGGGAGTGGGTCGCGCCGACCCTATACCTTAAAAGGAGTTTTCCGTGAGCGAATTCGACAACGTCACCGCCCCGCCGCCGCCGCCGTCCAGCGTGGAGCCGGCCCCGGCCGACCAGCGCACCATGGCACTGGCCGCGCACCTGCTGGGCATCTTCACCTGGTTCATCGGCGCGCTGGTGATCTGGCTGATCAACAAGGACGACGCCAGCAAGGCCTTTGTCACCGACCAGGCCAAGGAAGCGCTGAACTTCCAGATCACCATCGCCATCGCCATGGCGATCTGCGTGGTGCTGATGATCGTCTTCATCGGCGCGCTGCTGATGCCGGTGGTCGGCGTGTTGAACGTGGTCTTCTGCATCATCGCCGCAGTGAAGTCCAACAACGGCGAAGCCTACCGCTACCCGTTCACCCTGCGCCTGATCAAGTAATTGATCCGACGCGGAATCGGTGGGTGACGATTCCTCGCCCCGGTGGGTGACGACCGTTGGTCGTCACGCGCTGCACAAAATGCCCGGCCATGCCGGGCATTTTTTTTAGCAATGTCGCGCTGCGCGCTCGCCGAGCATGGCTCGGCGCTACCGGTTTCCCGCATCGGATCGCGGTGTATCAACCCGCGCTCGGCGGCACCGGCGTGTTGAGCAGCTGCTGTTCCCACAGGTAGGCGATTCCGCTGCCGGTGGCGTGCTGCTTGAGCACTTCGGTCAGTTCGGCGGCGTGCTCGGTGCGCGCCCAGTCGCGCTGCCATTCGGCAGCCAATGCCATCCAGGTCATCATGTTGGCGCCGGCCGCGATCATGCGCTGGATCGCCACCTGGTGGGCCTCCACCGAAACTGCGCCGGAGGCATCGGTGATCACGGTGACATCCCAGCCTTCGCCCAGCGCCTGGATCACCGGCATCGCCACGCAGATTTCGGTCCACAGGCCGGCGATGATCAGCTGCTTGCGGCCGGTGGCCTTTACCGCATCGACCACCTTCGGGTCTTCCCAGGTATTGATGAAGGTGCGGTCGATGACGTCCTGGCCGGGGAAAACATCGGTGATGTGCGGGAAGATCAGCCCGCCGCGGTCGGCGATCACGCTGGTCAGGATGGTCGGCACCTTGAAGGCCTTGGCTGCCTTGGCCAGCGCCGTCGCGTTGTTCACCACGGCATGCGGGTCGTGGCTGTTGAGGTTTGCCAGCTGGTAGGGCTGGTGGTCGATGAGCACCAGCACGGAATCTTCTGGGCGGAGCAGCGAGGAAAGGCCGTTGCGGAAGGTCATGGAGTCATCCTGTTGCAGAGGGGTGTGCAGCGAACCCGAACCTTGTCATCCCCTCGTCCGGGGCGGTAGAACCCTTTACTGCCAAGCTGTGTCGCACAATGCGGAACGCGGGATGGGCCCGGCGTGTGTCAGGCTGGCGAGTGGATCCGGGAGGTCACGGTGGATATCGAAGAACTGCGCACGTTCGTGGAAGTGGCCAACGCAGGGGGCGTTTCGCCTGCCGCGCGCCGGTTGAATGTGTCCAAGTCGATCGTCAGCCGGCGGCTGGCCCGGCTGGAGGCGGAGCTGGGTGTGCAGCTGCTGGCACGCACCACGCGCGGTGCGGCGCTGACCGAAGCCGGTGCCACCTTCCGCGATCATGCGGCGAAGGCCTGCGCGGAGATCGATGCGGCGCGCGATGCGATCCTGCCCAGTGGTGACCTGCGCGGCCGCCTGCGGGTTGCCGCTCCGCTGACGTTTGGCCCGACCCACTTCGCTTCGGTGTTCGCCGAGATGGCGCGGCGCCATCCGCAACTGCATGTGCACGCGTCCTACAGCGACCGCTTCGCAGACCTGGTGGCGGAGGGATTCGACTGCGCGATCCGCGTGGGTTACCTGCCCGATTCCAACCTGATCGCCCGCTGCGTGGGACCGCTGTACGGGAGGCTCGTCGCCAGTCCGGCGTATGTGGCGGCGCATGGCGCGCCGGAAACGCCGGACGAAGTGTTGGCCCACGAGGCGCTGATGCAGGGCACCGAAGCCTGGCAGTTCAGCGATGGCGATGCCGTGGTGACCGTGCATCCGCGTGGGCGCTTCAAGGCTGACAACGGCACTGCGCTGATTGCCGCGGCGGTGGCCGGGCTGAGGCATCGCCTGGCTGCCCGATGGACTCACCCAGCCGTACCTGGATGCGGGCACGCTGGTGCCGGTGATGCCGCGTTATCCGCCGCCGGCAGCCGGTATCTACGTGATCCGTCCGCCGGGCCCGCACCCCTCGCTGAAGGTGCGGGCGCTGACCGAACTGCTGGTTTCCTGCTTCGACGACGGGGCGCAGGAAGCAGCGTTTCGCCGCTAGCTGCTGCGCCAGCCGCGGGTCAGGATGAAATCGAGCACGCCGATGACCAGCAGCGACAGCCCCATCAGTGGGAACAGCATGCCGCCGATGCACAGCAGCGCGAACACGATGGCGACCGTGCGTTTCGCATGCGGCAGGGGAGGGATGCCGATGCCACCGGCGGGACGGCGTTTCCACCACATCACCGCACCGCTGACGCACAGCAGGAAGATCGCCGCGCAGGCCAGCAGCAGCACCAGCCGGTTGAAGGTGCCGTATTGCTGGCCCAGGTGCACGTTGATGCCCCATTCCAGTCCCCGACCGAGCGCGCCGTAGTCGGCGTACCCCATGTCCAGCAGGATGCGCCCGCTGTACTGGTCCATGTGCACCACACGCTGCAGGCTGACCCGCTCTGGATAGACCGACGCGGAGTACACCCCCATCGGGCCACGCGGCAGCGCCACGCTGTAACCGGGTGCCATGCCCATCCCGTTGAAGCGCTCCAGCGCGGCATCGATGCCGATGGCTCCGGGCTGCGGGGCGAGATCCCCGGACACCCTGCCGCCGTGACCTTCATGGCCCTCGTGCGCCTGCTGCTGTGGCGGCGCGGCGTGCTGCGCATGGGCGTGCTGCGAGGTGGGCAGCCTTGCCTGCTCCATCGACCAGCTGGTGGCGGTGGTATCGGCCAGGCGCTGGTCGGACATCGGTACATCCACCCGCACGCCAGCCGGGTATCCAACGTTCTGGCCGTTTGCCCAGACGTTGACCTGCTTGCCCCAGACCAGCGACCACGGCATGCCGGTCAGGGCCAGGAACAGCAGCGCCGCGCCGACCCAGACGCCTGTCACCGCATGCAGGTCACGCCAGAACAGGCGCTGTGCAGGTCGCCCGCGCACACTGCTGACGCCGCCACGCTGCCCGCGCGGCCACCACAGGAAAACCCCGGTGATCACCAGCAGGATCGCCCAGCCCGCGGCGATTTCGATCAACGCGCTGGCCCAGCTTCCGATCAGGTCCAGGCTGTGCAGCCTGCGCACCACGCCGGAGAAGGTGCCCTTGTCCGGCAGCGAGCCCAGCACCCGCGCGGTGCCGGGGTCGACGTAGTACACATCGCGCGCTCCATCGGCCTGCTGCACGCCGATTTCCACGCTGCCATCGACGCGCTCGGGCAGGGTGTAACGGAACGTTTGTCCTGCTGTGATGGCTTCAACGGCGGCGATCTGGGCACTCGCTGATGTGGGCGTGCCCCGTGCGGGTTCCACCACTTTCAGATCGTGGTGGATCCAGCGGTCGATCGGTTTCTGGTACAGATACGCCGCACCGGTCACCGCCAGCCATGCGATGAACGGCAGCACGAACAGGCCGGCATAGAAGTGCCACCGCCACACTGCACGATGGAAGCGCCAGCGATCAGTCGGGCTGCGGGTAGGCGTGGTCTGCATGTCAGATATCCCGTGTCCAGCTCAGGTAGAGCGCGCGTCCATCACCGGGTGAGTAACCGGAGGAACCGCTGTCATACCAGGCATACACATAGAAACGGTCGGTCGCGTTCTTCAGTTGCAGGGCCACGCGGTTACGGTCGTCCACGTGGTAGGTCGCGCTCAGGTTCATCAGCACGTAGCCGCCATGACGGCCGAGCGTATTGCTCCGTTCCACGAAGTAATCGCCCTGGCCGTTGCCCCATGCGCTGAAGCTCCAGTCCGCACGCGGCGCGTACTCCACGCCGGCACTGGCCAGCCAGTTCGGCACGTTCTCGATCTGCCTGCCACGCGTCTGCGGCGCGCTCGGGTCGGCCACGGTGATCACCGCTTTCTGGCGCGAATACGAACCCCAGGCCCGCCACTGTTCGTTGGCCTGCCAGCTCAGCTGGGCATCCCAGCCGCGCCGCAGCGTCTGGCCGACGTTGCCGACTTCATTGGCACCGATCGCGCCGTTGACGCCCAGGATGGTGGCCACTTCATCCGATGCGCGCTGCTCCCAGTACGCCACGCGGGTCTGCAGCCCCGGCAGCGGCGTCCACTTGAGCCCGCTTTCCCAGCCTTCATTGCGCGAGGGCAGCAGGTTGTTGGCCTGGATACGGTAAGCACCGTTGCCACTGCCGATCTGGAACGTGCGGCCCCAGTTGGCATATGCCACGGTGCGGGCGCCCAGGTCGTAGGACAGGCTCAGCTTCGGCTGCTCGATGAGGCCATAGTTGTAAGCGGGTGCATGGCTGCCATCGGCGCGGTTGTGGAACCCTCCGTCGATGTGGTCCACCCGGTAGGCCGGTACGATCTTGAGCGCTTCAACCGGCTTGATCACGGCCTGCACATACGCGCCCTGCGTTTGGAGGTCGAAGCTCCAGTCACGCAGGGTGCTCTGGCGCTGGCGTGCCACGGTGCGGTAGCGGGCGGCGAGATTGTCCTGCCACTGCGCGTCAACGCCGGCATCCAGCACCAACTCCGCCAGCGAGGTAGCAGGGCGCCAGGTGGTGTTGAGGATCACGCCGCGGTGCGTCTCGTCGTTGAAGCGCTCCTGCTGTGCGCCGCCGGCGGTAAAGGTCACCCAGCGCTGGTTGCGGTAGTCATTCTGGTAGGCCTTGGCATTCCAGCTCCAGCCGTTGTCCAGCTGGCCATCGGCGTGCAGTGAGGTCTGCACGGTCCGGCGCTCACTTCGGTCATCGCGCGCGTAATCGGGGGATTGCCTTGGATTGGCCTGCACTTCGGCGTAACTCAGGTAGCCGGCTTCCAGTGCGGTGTTCTTGTAATAGCGGGTGCTCAACCCCGCACGCCACTGGCCTTCTTCGTTGGTATGGAACCACTTGCCGGCGAAGCTGCGCTGGTTGGCTTCGGCATGGTCGCGCTCACCCTCGGAGCCGCGCCAGCCGACAAAATAGTTCTGCGTCCACGCGCCCTTTTCGAATCCCTTGGCGATCTGGATATCGCGGGTGCCGAAGCTGCCGACGGTGAGGCTAGCCTGCCCGTCGTTACCACCTTGGCGGGTCAGGACGTTCACGTCGCCGGCGATGGCATGCAGGCCATAGCGGGCATCGTTGGTGCCGCGGACGATTTCCAGTGCACTGATGTCCAGCGGGAACACCGCATCCAGGTAGGGCATCCCACCAGCATTGTCATTGCTGGGAATACCGTCGATCAGCAGCTTGACCGCGTTGATGCGGCCTTCGCCGTTGAAGCCCCGGAAGGAGAAGCGGCCGGCATCGGTGCCCATCTTGAACTGGGTCACCTGCACGCCGGGGGCGTTCATCAGCAGCTCCCAGCTGTGGTCGACTTTCTGCCGCTGCAGCAGGTCACCGCCGATGACGTCCACCGAAGTGAACACCAGGCGTGCCGGCAGCTCCCGCGGCGCCGTCGCGCGGGCTTGGACGGTGCCCAACGTCAGTGCGGTTCCATCCTGCGCGACTGCCACCGAAGGTAGGGCGGCCGTGCACGTCAGTGCCGCCAGGATCGCCGTTGGCAGCGGGTGCTTTGGTTGAAATTTTTTCATAGTCCACAACATCGAAATGCCGCGACCGGGGGCGGTCGGGACAGGCAGAAGATCCGGTGCGTCAGCCCGGTGGAAGGGAAGTCGGGGGTTCAGTCATGCCTCGACGTGCAGCATGCAGCCGCAGGCCGGGGACTGAATCAGCAGGCGATGGCGGGCGGACCGCGGGCGCCCAGCGTGCCCAGCGCAGGAGCGGTCCGCCTCGGGTGACGTGCCGCGATCGTGCCGAAGGCTGCGGGCCAGACGGTGAGCAACAGCAGCAGCGCGACCAGCAGGCTGATCATCCGCGCAGCAATCAGGCAGTAGTCGCACTCCACGCCCATCTCATGCTTGGCGTGGGGATCGGCGGAGGCGGGCGCTACGGACTCGCTCGAAGCGGCGTGGGACGGCGACTGCGCTGCCGTCATGTCGTGATGCATGGCGTGCTGCATGCCATGGTGCATATCGTGTGCGCTGCCCATGTGCGGGTTCGCGGCAGCTTCCACCGGCGCCAGGGCAGCCGTTGGCGCGGGATGCTCCGCCAGCGAACGGCTGATCAGCGGCGCCACCATCACCAGGGCCATGGCCAGGCATGCCCAGGCGTGGAGCCAGCGGTGGAAGAGGGGCGAGCGCACGACTTGGATTCTAGGGGAAGCCAGCGGGATCAGCGCGTGAGAGGGCCGTTTACCTGCCTGCTGCGACGCTTTGTCACACCCGGGCCCGGGGTCACCAGCGCAGGGATGCTGCCAATTACGCCTCGGTTGAATATAGTGAGCCCGGGCGCGCCCTGTGCAGGGGGATGGATCGCAGGGCCCGCATTGAAACCCGTGGTTGGAACCGCTGACAGAAAGGACGCTTCGTGAGCCCGGAAACCATCCTTGCAGGCGTCGCTGCCGCAGTCGTCATTCTGGGGCTGTTGGGATCATTCTGGCCCAAGCGCAAGCCACCGCACATGGTGTTCAAATGTGGACGTTGCAACACCGCCAGCCGACACAGCAATCGCACCATCGAAGCATGGCGTCGTGGGAAAACACGGTTCTTCTGCCCGCCCTGTCACCTGAAGTGGCTGCAATCCCAGCCCCGACGTGAGCACGATACGTATGCCGGCCAGGGACGTGGCGGTGGTTCGGGGTGCCTGGGCGTATTTGTGATTCTGGGTTTTCTGCCCGCCGGTGGCATGCTGGCGTGGGTCTTCGTCTGAACAGGAAAACGCATGAACGCGGTGATTTATCACAACCCCCGCTGCGGAACCTCGCGCAATACGCTTGCGCTGATCCGTCATGCAGGCATTGAGCCTGAGGTGATCGAGTATCTCGCCGATCCGCCGGACAGGAGCCGGCTGGTTGACCTGATCACGGCTGCTGGCCTTGGCGTGCGCGATGCCATCCGGCAGAAAGGTACGCCTTACCTGGAGCTCGGTCTGGACGACGCCACCCTCAGTGATGACGACTTGCTGGATGCGATGCTGGCCAATCCGATCCTGATCAACCGCCCCTTCGTGCAGACTGACATGGGAACGCGATTGTGCCGGCCTTCGGACGTGGTGTTGCAGATCCTGCCGCCGATCACCAGGCCATTCACCAAGGAAGATGGCGAAGTGGTCGGCTGATCATTCCACTCCGCCGTTGGTTTCCACCACGAAACACGCGCCGGATGAGCCACTGACGGGCTCAAGCCTGATCGCCCACCCATGCGACAGGCAGATTTCCAGGCAGATGGACAGGCCCAGTCCGGCACCGCGGCCGTCCCGGGCAGTGCCGCGCCAGAAGCGTTTGAACAGGTGTGGACGGTCCGCCTCAGCGATGCCGCATCCCTGGTCGCGCACGCTGAAGCCATCCGGCTGAAGTGCGATGGTGATCGTGCTGCCCGCCGGGGAATGGTGCAGCGCGTTCTCCAGCAGGTTCTTGACCAGCACGAACACCGCCGACGCATCGGCTTCCACGGCAGTCGAGGGCACGCTGGCCGGCAGCACCGCCACATGCACCGCGTGCTGCGCGGACAGCCGTGACAGATAGTCCACGGTATCGCTGACTACCGCGCGCAGGTGGATTGGCGTGAACGTGTAGTTATGCCCCTCGCTGACTTCGGCCAGGTGCAGCAGCTGGTGCACCTGGCGCGCCATCTGTTCGGTGTCACGCAGCAGCAGCGGTGCGTTGGGGGCGCCGCTGAGTTCGATCTCGGCCTGCAGCAGTGCGAGGGGGGTTTTCAGTTCGTGGGCGGCGGCGGCAAGGAAGTCCTGCTGCACGCGGAAGCCCTGTTGCAGGCGTTCCAACGCGGCGTTGAACGCATCGATCAACGGCACCACTTCGGAGGGCAGCCCGTCGCTGCGCAGGCGTGCGTCCAGGTTGCGTGGACCGACCCGCGCCGCCACGCGGGAGGCCTGCCGCAGCGGCCGCAGCATGCGGTTGACGGTGAGGGTGATCACCAGCGCGAAGGTCAGCAGGGCGAGGATGACCACCGCCGCGCCGGCACGCAGGTACAGCTTGTCTGCATGGTTTTTCAGGGTGATCACCAGCCGGTCGCTGCGTGCGATGTTTGCCACGTAGGAGGTTCCGGCATGATCGATCCGGGCGTGGATCACCTGCAGCGCGATGTCTCCCCCGGGGTTGGGGACGGTCATCCGCGTTGCGCCGGCAGCAACGCGCTTCAATGCGTCCAGCGCGGGACTGGGGCGGCTGCTGGCGACCGTGCGGCCTTGCGCGTCGGTGATCCAGTAGGCCGCATCACGGGGCATGGCGTCGTATACGTTGCCGGCCTGTGGCGGCAGCACCACGTGCAGCCTGCCAGCGACATCCGGCCGAAGGCCTGCCTGCACCTCATCGACCTCTTCCAGCAGTTCCTCGCGCACGGCGTCTTCCGGCGTGCTCATCCTTACCCAGGCGGTGACCGCAACCGCGGCGGCCGCTGCGGCCAGCAGCGCCAACAGCGTGGCCAGCATCAGGCGTGCACTGAGGCTACGCGGAAGCATCGGCTATCCGCAGCGCAAAGCCTAGGTTGCGCACGTTCACCACCGACAGGCCCGATTCAATGGCCGCCAGCTTGCGGCGCAGCCGGTGCAGCGCCACGTCCAGCGCATTCGGGGTCACCGCTTCACCAACACCCCACGCGGCCGCTTCCAACGTGCTGCGGCGGACCACCTGGCCAGCGGCGTGCACCAGCGAGAGGATGATCTGCAGCTCCGCCGGGGCCAGGCTGATCTGCTCGTCGCCGCAGCGCATGCAGCCTTCCGCAGCCTTCACGTACAGGCCCTGGTGGGACACATCCAGCTCGCGCAGTTCCGATGGACGTCGCATCAGCGCACGCACGCGTGCGGTCAGCTCCTCAATGGCGAAGGGCTTGGGAAGATAATCATCGGCCCCGGCATCGAGTCCATCGACGCGATCGTGCAGGCCATCGCGGGCCGTCAGCATGAGGCAGGGAATTCGGTTGCCGGCCGCACGCATCCGGCGTACGAGGTCCAGGCCATCGCCATCCGGCAGGCCGCGGTCGATCACCGCCGCCGCATAACCGTGCCGCGCAAGCGCATGCCAGGCTGTTTCCACCCCCGGGTAGACATCCACCGCAATGCCCGCCGCGCCCAGCCCGCGCTCTACCAGGCTGGCCAGGCGGGGATGGTCTTCGATCAGGGCGATGCGGTTGGGCAGGGCAGCGAGCGGGGGCGGTGGCATGCAGGACGATACCGGGGGGCGGGAGGTCAGAAACTGCGGGTGATGCCGATCCGCAGGCCAGCCGAGCCATCCGTATCGGGCTCGCTCATCGGGCTGTCGGTGATTTCATTCGGCAGGAATCTGTAGTCGACCCCGCCCATCAGGCGCCACTTGTCGCCCAGCGGACGCGAGAAGCCGACGCTGATCTGCGGTACCACCGCCGATCCCGGCTGGTAGCGTGCCACACCGCGTGCGACTTCTTCATCCAGCGTGCCATGGTAATACTTGACCACGTCGCCGGACATCCAGCGCACCCCGACCCCCGGAACGAGGGTGGTACGTCCCCAGGTGAGGGCGTACGCATAATCGGCGGCGATGTCGTAGCCGCCGCTGGTATCGGTGACATCGGCCACTGCGCTCAGCTTGAACTCGCCGGCACGGCTGCTCCAACTGGCCGCCAGGCCCGCATCGAGGCCGTCGTCGCGGTCCTCAAGCAGGGTCCGATCGACCCCGTTGTCGGCCAGCTCGCGGCGCCCCAGATCCTTGATGTCGACGCCGTCGAAGCGGCCGGCCAGCACGGCATCCAGGGTGAACGATTCGCCCTTGAACAGGTGCACGCCGCCGCTCACGCCGCGCCAGAAGATCCGCTCGCCTTCGAAGGTCACCAGCGGCAGCGGACGCACGCGGGTGCCTTCGCCGGCATACGGGCTCTGCCTGGCCGCGGCGGCCACGCCGATCGACCAGCGGTCGTTCTCCGCCTTGGCCAGCAGATCGCCGGTGCTGGAGGTGTTCTGCGCGAGGGCCGCGGCCGGCAGCAGGAAGGGAACGGACACTACGTACTTGAGCATCGGAAGGACTTCGCGGGGGAGAGTGCGCCGAGTCTTGCCGGGGCTGACTTACAGGCGACTTACCGAGGGTGTCCAAGTGGCGGATGGTTCAGGCAGCGGCAAAGGCGTGACGACCAACGGTCGTCACCCACCGAAGCAGGTCGTCACCCCACCGAAACGGGTCGTCACCCACCACGGCGGGGCGTCACCCCACCGGGCGCTTGCGGCGGCCAACCTAACACTGTTAGATTCGCCCCCTAACAACGTTAGGTAGAAACTTCGTGCGCCAACCGATTGCCCGCGAACAGATCGTCGGGGCGGCCTTCCGGATACTCGACGAGGCCGGCCTGGAGGGCCTCACCCTGCGCAAGGTGGCCTGCTCGCTGGGCATCCGTGCGCCGTCGCTGTACTGGCACTTCAAGAGCAAGCAGGCGCTGATCGACGCCATGGCCGACGCGATGATCGCCGACGTGGCGCAGGCCATCCCCGATGGCCAGTCCTGGCGCCAGACCCTGCTGCAGATCGCACGCGAGTTCCGCGTCGCGTTCAAGGCGCGGCGTGACGGCGCACGGGTGTATGCCGGGACCTTCCTGGCCACCGAGAACGTGCTGCGGGTGGGCGAGGCCAGCATCGCCGCACTGGTTGGCGCCGGGGCATCGGCCTGCTTCGCCGCCACCACGGCGATGGACCTTGTGTACTACACGATGGGGTATGTCATCGAAGAACAGTCCTGGCCCGGCGATGGCAGCATGGAAGCGCTGGGCGAGGCGTTCATGGCGCTGGCCGAGCAGCGTTTCCCGCATTGCTGGGAAGCGCGCGAGGTCTGGCGCGAAGTCGATTTCGATACCCGTTTTGAACAGGGCCTGGCGCTGATGCTGGACGGCATCGAACTGCGGCTTGGCCGCACCCCCTGACGCCCGGATTCCTTTTGAACCTGATGCCTCCATACGGAAAGCCACTCATGCGTGCACCCTTTTTGATCCTGCTGGTTTTCCTGCTCGCCGGCTGCGGTGGCAAGGACGAAGCGGCCGATGAAACCGCAGCCGACAGCTCGGCGCTTCCGGTATCGCTGGCGCCCGCGCAGCAGCAGGCGATGGCGCGCACGGTGCTGGTGTCCGGGCCGGTCACTGCCTACGAGGAAATGCAGCTGGGCGTGGAAATCAGCGGCCAGCGGGTCACCGCGCTGCCGGTGGACGTGGGCCAGTGGGTGAAGAAAGGCCAGGTGCTGCTGCAGCTGGACCATCGCACGCTGGACAGCGAACTGGCGCAGGCCGATGCCTCGCTGCGCCAGGCGCAGGCTTCGCAGGAACTGGCACGGATGAACTACGAGCGCAGCGCCAAGCTGGCCGCCCAGCAGTTGATCAGCGCCAGCAGCCTGGACGAGCTGCGCGCCAACCGCATCAATGCCGAAGCGCAGACCGCCACCGCCCGTGCCGCGCGCGATGCGGCCAAGCTGCGGCGTGACTTCGCCGACCTGCGCGCGCCGGCCGATGGCTTGATCTCCAAGCGGCTGGTACAGCCCGGCCAGGTGGTGTCGGCCGGCACCGAGCTGCTGCGCCTGATCCGCGATGGTCGCCTGGAATGGCGCGCCGAACTGCCGGAAAACCAGCTGGCCGACGTCGCCGTAGGCAACACCATCGAACTGCGTTACGCAGGCCAGGTGGTCACCGGCAGCATCCGCGCGGTCACCCCCGGCGTGGACGCGCAGACCCGCACCGGCACCCTGTACGCGGACCTGCCCACGCCCGGGCCGCTCAAGCCCGGCGTCTACGTGGAAGGCCGCATCGTCACCGGTGACGGGCAGGCGCTGACCATCCCGACCGCGGCGATCGTGCAGCGCGACGGCCACAATTACGTGTTCACCGTCACCGACAAGCAGCAGGCCAGCCGCCACCGCGTCAGCACCGGGCAGGCCGTGCAGGGCCGCACCGCCATCCTGGAAGGCCTGAAGGCCGGCGACCAGGTGGTAGTGGACGGCGCGGGCTTCCTGGGTGAGGGCGACCGCGTGCGCGTGGTCACCACGCCGAAGGCCAGCGATGCGAAGGCGGCTGCGCAATGAATTTTTCCGCCTGGGCGATCAAGCGCCCGCTCCCCGCGCTGCTGATCTTCTTCGTGCTGTGCGTGGCCGGACTCTGGGGCTTCTACCAGTTGCCGGTAGCGCGTTTCCCGGACATCGCCTTCCCGATGACCACCGTGACGGTGACCCAGCCCGGCGCCTCGCCGAGCCAGCTGGAAGCAGAGGTCACGCGCAAGGTCGAAGACTCCGTCGCCACCGTCAACAACGTCAAGCGCGTGATGTCCTCGGTGAGCGAGGGCGTCAGCACCACCACCATCGAGTTCCAGCTGGAAGCGGACCTCGCCACGGCGCTGGATGACACCCGCGATGCGGTCACGCGCATCCGCACCGACCTGCCGCAGGACATCCAGGAACCGGTCATTTCCAAAGTCGATATCGGCGGCTCGCTGATGACCTACGCGCTGGTCGCGCCGCACATGAGCAGCGACGAAGCCAGCTGGTTCGTCGACCGCGATATCGCGCGCGCCATGTACGGCGTACCCGGCGTGGCCCAGGTCACCCGGGTGGGCGGTGTGGAGCGCCAGGTACGCGTTGACCTGGACCCCAACGCGCTGATCGCCATGGGCATCACCGCCGGCGATGTCTCCCAGCAGCTGGCGCGCATCCAGGTGGAGCGCGCGGGCGGCAAGGCCGAGATAGAGGGCGCCCAGCAGACCATCCGCACGCTGGGCACGGTAGGCGATGCGCAGGCGCTGCGTGACTATTCCATCGCGCTGCCGGATGGCCGCGCGGTGCGTCTTTCCACGCTGGCCACGGTGACCGACGCGGCCGCCGACCCGACCGAAGCGGCGCTGCTTGATGGCAAGCAGGTCGTGGCGTTTTCCATGTCGCGTACGCGCGGCTCCAGCGAGGTCAAGGTGGAAGCCGGCGTGCATGCCGCGCTGGACAAGATCAAGGCGGACCATCCCGGCATTGATTTCCGGCTGGTCACCACCGCCATCGACGAAACCCACCGCTCCTACGATTCGTCGATGACGATGCTGTGGGAGGGCGCGCTGCTGGCCCTGCTGGTGGTGTGGTTGTTCCTGCGCGACTGGCGTGCCACCTGGGTGGCCGCGCTGGCGTTGCCGTTGTCGATCATTCCCACGTTCGCGGTGATGTACTTCTTCGGCTTCACGCTGAACATCATCACCCTGCTGGCGTTGTCGGTGGTGGTCGGCATCCTGGTCGACGATGCCATCGTGGAAATCGAGAACATCGTGCGCCACCTGCGCATGGGCAAGCCGCCACTGGAAGCTGCGCGCGAAGCCGCCGGCGAGATCGGCAATGCGGTCATCGCCACCTCGCTGACGCTGGCCGCGGTATTCGTGCCGGTGGCCTTCATGCCCGGCATCGCCGGCAAGTTCTTCCGTGAGTTCGGCTGGACAGCCGCAACCGCAGTGCTGTTCTCGCTGCTGGTGGCGCGCCTGCTCACCCCGATGATGGCTGCCTACCTGCTCAAGCCACACGGCGAAGAGAAGCCGGATTCGCGCCTGATGGCCTGGTACCTGGGCTGGGTGGATGCAGCGCTGCGCCACCGTGCCCGCACGCTGTGGCTGGCCACCGGCCTGTTCGTGGCCTCGCTGGGGCTGGTGCCGTTCATCCCGGCCACCTTCATCCCGCAGTCCGACCTGGGCCGCAGCAACCTCAACCTGGAACTGCCGCCCGGCACGCGCCTGCAGGACACCGTGGCGGTGGCCGAACGTGCCCGCGCGCTGCTCACCGACATGCCGGAACTGAAGCAGGTCTACACCGCCGTGGGCAGCGTGCTGGACCTCGGCGACCCCGGCGCCACCGGCGTGGGCGAGCCGCGCAAGGCGACGCTGGTGCTGGACTGGGGATCGGCCGATGACCGTGACCGCGACCAGCGCGCACTCGAACGCGAGGCCCGGCACAAGCTGGCCAACCTGCCCGGCGTGCGCGTGAGCTACGTGAGTTCCGAACCGGGCAACCTGCTGCAACTCGTGCTGTCCGGTGATGATCCGCAGCGCCTGCAGGAGGCCTCCACCGCGCTGGAGCGCGACCTGCGCGGCATCCAGGGGCTGGGCAGCGTGAGCTCCACCGCCTCGCTGCTGCGGCCGGAAGTGCAGATCGTCCCGGACTCGGCGCGCGCCGCCGATCTGGGCGTGGCAACGGCCGACATCGCCGAAGCTGCGCGCATCGCCACCGCAGGCGACTACGAACAGCGCCTGGCCAAGCTCAACCTGCCGGACCGCCAGGTGCCGATCCGTGTGGGCTTCGCCGAAGCGACGCTGGCCAACCCCGCGTTGATCAGCCAGTTGCGCGTACCGGGGCGCGATGGTCCGGTGCCGCTGGCGGCCGTGGCCGATATCCAGCAGGGCAGTGGCCCGTCGCAGATCTCGCGCTACCAGCGCCAGCGCAACGTCACCCTCACCGCCGAACTCAACGGCCGTCCGCTGGGCGAGGTGATGGCCGAAGTGCAGGCATTGCCTGGGGTGAAGCAGTTGCCGCCGGGCGTGAGCTTCCTCAACACCGGCGATGCCGAAGTGTTCGTGGAGCTTTTCATCGGCTTCATGCTGGCCATGGCGGCCGGTCTGGTCTGCATCTACATGGTGCTGTTGCTGCTGTTCAACCATGCGCTGATGCCGGTCACCATCCTGGCGGCGGTGCCGCTGTGCGCCGGTGGTGCGTTCGGTGCGCTGCTGATCACCCAGAACATGCTGTCGCTGCCGGCGTTGATCGGCCTGCTGATGCTGATCGGCATCGCCACCAAGAACTCGATTCTGCTGGTGGACTACGCGGTGATCGCCGAGGACGAGCACGGCATGAGCCAGCACGATGCACTGGTGGATGCCTGCCGCAAGCGTGCACAGCCGATCATCATGACCACCCTTGCGATGGGCGCGGGCATGATGCCGATCGCGCTGGGTTTTGCGGGTGACTCCAGCTTCCGCGCGCCGATGGCGATCGCGGTGATCGGTGGGTTGATCACCTCCACGCTGCTCAGCCTGATCGTGATCCCGGCCGCGTTCACGGTGGTGGATGATCTGGGGGAGTGGATGTCACGCAGGTTCAGGCGGAAGTCTTCGCATCCTGCCACCTAGCCCGGTAGCGCCGACCATGGTCGGCGGCATCCATCGCCACCCGGCCGCGTGAACCGTCACTGCGCTGCCGGCGCCTTGCTCTGCATCTGTTGCGGTGTCTGCAGCAGCGTCCGGGTAGTCGCACGCAGCACCAGCGTGGACGGTACGCTTACGCTGCTGGCAGGCGGGTCATTGCCCAGCATTTCCACGCACTGGCGGCCGAGCAGGGTCATGTCCTGGGCAAATGTGGTGAGGCGGTTCTGCTGCCATGCCGCCATGGGAATGTCATCGCAGCCAATGACCTGGATGTCCTCGGGCACGCGCAACCCGGGCACGGTCCTGATGGCGTCCAGTGCGCCGATGGCCACCAGGTCGTTCACACAGAACAGCCCGTCGGGCCGCGCCCCGGATGTCAGCAGCTGCCTCATTGCGGCGTAACCTTCCTCATAGGTGAATCCGGCCACGGCGCGCTGCGGTGTGGGCAGTCCGCGGGCGACAACGCGCTTGCTGAAGCCGCTTTCGCGTTCGCGCTGTGATGGGTTATCGCGCCCGGCCAGATACGCCAGCTGCGTGCAGCCTCTGTCCACCAGCGCGTCCGCAGCATCCCGGCCGATGGTCCGGTTCGACGTGGATACCACCCGTAGCGTGCCGAACGGCCGGGAGTTCACCGCCACTACCGGAATGCCGAGCTGATCGAGCCGGGCGGCGACCTTGGCCGAACCCACCGCCAGTACGCTGATGGCGCCATCGATCCGGTAGCGCGACAGGTCATCGACGCGATCCCCCAGGTTCTCGTCGCTGCCGGCATCGACCAGTACCGCTTCCAGCCGACGTTCCTTCAGGGCGGCGGTGATGCCGTGGAGGATCCCTGCGTACACCGGATTGTAGAAGCCGCCCATGACCACCGCGACCAGGCCTGAGCGGCCTGTCTGCAGGATCGCCGGCAACGCGTTGGGCCGGTACTTGAGCTGGTCCGCGGCGGCCAGGACTTTCTCCCGCACCGCCAGGGACACGGACGCCCCGGGCGTGAAGACCCGGGAGACCGTGGACTGGGAAACGCCGGCCAACCGTGCCACGGACCAGGAAGAGACCTGCGGTCGCCGTTTTCCGTTCGATGTCGAGCCTGCAGGACACATGGATGCACCGTTTGATGATTTGGTTTTCACTTTCGCGGGCGTAGTCTTGCATAGCTATGCAAAGAACGTTTCATCCCCCGAAGCGGCCCGCTGCGCCCAATGCGACGCCCGGCCTGCTTACCCGGTCTCCCCCGGGGACCCGCCTGCACCGGTATCCAGGCGCCAGGCACGCGTCCCCCTCTCTCCCGGAACTGAAATGAACTCCTCGGAAAAACCCCTCGTTCGCGCAGGTCGGTGGCTGTTGTCACTGGTCCTGGCCGTGTTCGGCCTGTGCATGGTCGGCGGCGGCATCTGGCTCATCGCGTTGGGCGGCAACTGGTACTACGCCATCGCCGGGCTGCTCAGCCTTGGCAGTGCCGTGGGACTGGCGCGGCGACGGCCATCTGCCTCGCTCTGGTTCGGCGCCTTGTTCCTGCTCACACTGGCGTGGACCGTCTGGGAGGCCGGTTCACGCTACTGGGCCTGGGTGCCGCGCTTTGCGCTGGTGCTGGTGCTTGCCATCGGCTTCTCGCTGCTGCTGCCTACGCTGCATGCCCGCATGACCCGGCGCAGGGCGGGGGCGGTCACCGGTGTGCTGGTCGCCGCGTTCCTGGTCGCAACCGGGCTGGCCTTCGTACCGCAGGGTGTGACCGAAGCAGAGAATGTACCCGCCGTTGCAGGCAATGCCTTCGAGGCCGCCACCGGGGCCGGCACGGACAGCGCTTTGCCGTCCGCCGATTGGCCCGCCTACGGCGGCAACCAGGCCGCCATGCGCTATTCGCTGGCCAGCCAGATCACACCTGCAAACGTGAAGAATCTCGCGGTGGCATGGACCGCGGAAGTCGGCGAGGTGCCGAGTGATTCGCGCTGGGGCGTGCAGAACACGCCGCTGAAAATCGGCGATTCTCTGTATGTGTGCGGCTACCTCAATACGGTGAACGCACTGGATGCTGCCACGGGCAAAGCGAAATGGACCTTCGACCCCGGCGTGACGTCCAAGGCAGTGCCCTACACCCCGGCCTGTCGTTCGCTGGCTTACTTCGCCGAACCGGCCACCGACACCGTGACTGCGGGTGCAACCTGCGCAACCCGCATCATCGTCGGCACGCTGGATGCGCGCATCATCGAACTCGACGCGCGTGACGGCAAGCGCTGCGATTCCTTCGGCAGCAACGGCGAAGTGAAGCTCACCGAAGGCATGGGCGAGGTGTACCAGGGTTACGTGGCCATTACCTCGGCGCCTGCGGTGGTGCGCGATACGCTGATCGTCGGGCACACCACCATCGATGGGCAGCGCGCTTATGGTCCTTCCGGCGTCACCAAGGCCTACGATGTGCGCACCGGCAAGCTGAAGTGGGCATGGGATGCGGCAACCCCGATGGATACCGCGCCGCGCGTCGGCGAGGACGTGTACAAGCGCGGCTCGCCGGACGTGTGGACCTCCTTCACCGGCGACAACAAGCTGGGTCTTGTGTACCTGCCGGTCGCCAATGCATCGGGCGACTATTATTCCTCCGAGCGCACCCCGGAAGAACTGAAATACTCGCCCTCGTTGACCGCGCTCGACGTGGAAACCGGGCAGCCGCGCTGGACCTTCCAGAACACCCACGCCGATGTGTGGGACAACGATCCGGGTTCACCGCCGACCCTGTTCGACTATCCGCAGGCAGACGGCACGCGCATCCCGGCGGTGATCTTCCCGACCAAAAGTGGCGACGTCTACGTGCTGAACCGCGAGACCGGCAAGCCGCTGTTCCCGGTGGAAGAGCGACCGGTGCCGCAGGGTGGCTTCGAGCCGGCCGCGCGTTCAAAGACGCAACCGTTCTCGTTGTTCAACAGCTTGGCCAAGGGAGACATGACGCCGGAGAAGACCTGGGGCCTGACCCCGCTGGACCAGCTGGCCTGCCGCATCCAATACCACCAGGCGGATTATCGCGGGCAGTACACACCGCCCAGCGTGGACAAGCCGATCATCAACTATCCCGGCTACAACGGCGGCTCGGACTGGGGTGGCGTGGCGCTTGATCCGGCACGCGGCCTGATCATCGCCAATTACAACGACATGCCCAACTACACCCGGCTGGTCAGCCGTGCAGAGGCGGACAAGCTGGGGTGGAAGGCTCCGCAGATCATCAACGATCCCGGCTACAAGGCGCATGGCGAAGGCGCAGGCGATCCGCAGGAAGGCCTTCCGGTTGCCGTGGACGTCAATGCGGGTTGGCAGATGAAGTTCACCGGCATGCTGTGCAAGGAGCCGCCTTACGGCGGTATCCGCGCGATCGATGTGCGCGACGGTCGTACCGTGTGGGATCGACCGTTGGGTACGGCCCGCAAGAACGGTCCCTTCGGCCTGCCCACGGGGCTGCCCATCGTCATCGGCACGCCGAACAACGGCGGCTCGGTGGTCACCAGGTCCGGCCTGGTCTTCATTGCGGCGGCAACCGATGACCTGATCCGTGCCATCGACATCACCACCGGCAAAACCGTCTGGTCTGCTCCGCTCCCGGCCGGTGGCCAGGCGATGCCGATGGTCTACGAGGCAGGGGGCAGGGAATACGTGGTGATCACGGCAACCGGCCACCACTTCATGCATACCCCACGCGGCAACTTCGTGGTGGCCTACGCATTGCCGCAGTAACAGGGCGTAGGCATGACAGCGGGGCGGCGCCCGATCCTCCTTTCCTGATGGGAAAGGAGCTTCGGCGCCGCGCAGCGGGGCGGACGGCGCGGATTCGGCACGGCGGTCCTTCAACGCCGGTGTTTGCGGCAGTGGACGAGCCGCAACGAATGATGGTTTTTTTATGCCGGTCCACTTAGGAGTCCAAACATCACCCCGCCGTAGGCCACACCAGCGTCCGATGGATCTGCGCCCCCGCCCACGCGCCATCCGCCACGGCCAGTGAAACCGAGTGCGGCATGCGCGCAACGTCGCCGCAGGCAAACACACCTTCAACGCTGGTCTCCTTGGCATCACTGGTCTGCAGCTGGGTACCCATCGGTGTCTCCATCAGCGCACAGCCCAGCGTCTGCGCGATCGGCGTGGAAGGCGCGTTGAGCGGGGCGGTGAACAGCCCCGCAAAAGACAGCCGTCGCGCGTCCGCCAGCACCACATCGGCGTGTCCTTCGATACGCGCGATGTGCGTTTCTTCGATGCGCACTCCACGCGCAACAAGTTCCTCGCGCGCCGCCGCATCCAGTTCGATGGCCTCGTTGAGCAGGAACGTAACGGTGCCCCATTCGGGCAGCAACTGCGCCTGGTGGATCGACATCGGCACCGCGGCAATCACCCCGATCTCGCCCTGATCCAGCTCATAGCCATGGCAGTAGGGGCAGTGGAATACGCTCTTTCCCCAGCGCTCGCGGATGCCGTCGATGGAGGGCAGTTCGTCCGATACGCCGGTAGCCAGCAGCAGACGACGGGCGCTGAAGGTGCCGGATGCTGCGGTGGCCACGCTGAAGGCGTCGCGCGTTCCCGATGCATCCAAGGCTACGTCTTCCACCCAGGTGAGGGTGGGGTAGGCCTGCAGTTGCTGGCGTGCGATGCGGGCGATCTCGGCCGGGTCGGCGCCATCCTGGCTGAGGAAGCCGTGCGAATCGGCGGCCGCCTGGTTGCGTCGCTTGCCTGCGTCGATGATCAGCACGCGCCGCCTGGCACGTACCAGCTGCAGGGCCGCAGCCATGCCGGCGTAGCTGCCGCCGATGATGATGACGTCCTGGGTGTTCATGGATGCTTGCTCCGCAGATGGTGGGCGTGACGGCGTTTGAAGTCGGCGGCGAGATCGGCCAGTGACACCGCCGCAAAACGCTCCAGCAGCAGCGCTTCTGCCTGGACGAAGGCATCGTCCAGGGCGGCGTTGACGGCCTGTTCGACCAGGCACTCGGGGTTTTCGTGTCGGTTGCCAACGGCGAACAAGGCCGGCTCGCCCAGCGCGTCGTGCAGTTGGCGCAGGCTCACTTTGCTCAGGTCCGCCTTGATGCGCCAGCCGCCGGCGTGGCCGCGCACGGCGGCGACCAGCCCGGCTTCGCGCAGCAGGCCCATGGTGCGGCGGACCACCACCGGATGGGTGCCCAGGCAGGTCGCCAGCGCGTCGGAGGTCATCGGTCCAGGTTGCTCGGCCATGTGCAGCAGGGCATGCAGGACGGCGGAAAGTCGGCTGTCGCGTTTCATGTAACTAATGATGTTACCTTTAGCGCCACAGGTCAAATCGACGAGGCAGGCGCGCATGTTTTCCGATCCCCACGCCATTGCAGGCTATGCAGAAGGTGCGATGCAGAAGGTACCGGGCCTGCTGGACATGCACCGCATGGCGCGCCTGTTGCTGGAAGAACGCGTGCCGGCAGACGGCACGGTGCTGGTGCTCGGCGCGGGCGGTGGGATGGAGTTGCGCGCCTTCAACGAGGCACAGCCCGGGTGGCATTTCCGCGCTGTCGATCCGTCTGCACCGATGCTGGACATGGCGCGCCAGAGGCTGGGGCCGTTGGCATCGCGCGTGGCGTTCACCGAGGGCTACATCGACGACGCGCCCGAAGAAGTATGCGACGGCGCGGCCTGCCTGTTGACCCTGCATTTCCTGCCGGCCGAGCAGCGACTGCACACGCTGAAAGCAATGCGGCGCCGGCTGAAACCAGGCGCGACGCTGGTGGTGGCACATCACAGCTATCCGCAGGATGACGCGCAGAAGGGCCGCTGGCTGCAGCGCTTTGCCGCATTCTCGGCCTCATCGGGGATCGCGCTGGACGTGGCGCACACCGTGGACAGCATGGCCCGACTGCTGCCCGCGCTGTCACCGGAGCAGGACGTGGCGCTGCTGCACGAGGCTGGCTTCGGCACGGTGGAGCTGTTCTACGCCGCCTTCAGTTTCAGGGGCTGGGTGGCCTACGCCGGGTAATCCGCGCGCGCTGCCGGTCAGCCGCGTTCGCTGGTGATGGTGGCGCCTTCGCGCATCACCAGCGTCACCGGGGTGCGCTCCACCACGTCCAGCAGGCGCGCCCACTGGGCGTCGGTCACGCTGGCAGATGCGCGCAGCGTGCGATGCACCAGCAGCTTGCCTGCCGCGTCCCGCGTGGAGCTCAGCTCGGCATTGAATTCGCCCAGCTCCCAGCCCTTCTTCTCGGCATACATGCGCAGGGTAATGGCGGTGCACGCGGCCAACGCGGAGAGGTACAGGTCGAACGGGGCCATGCCCTGATCCTGGCCTCCCAGTGCCGCGGGCTCATCGGCAAGCAGCGTGTGCCGGCCGCTGCTGATGCGGTGGGCGAAGTTGCTGCCGGTTGAGGTGACGTGGACGTGGGCCATGCGGGTGCTCTCTGTACGGAATGGCGAGCCTGCGATGGTAAGGCGGGGGCAGCGGCCAGTACATCGCCCGGTGGGGGGACTGGTCGAAATGTAATGTTATTCTGTAACATTGCTCCGCTCGCGACCTTGTCCCCTTCCGCATCAGGCGTTTCCACCCCATGAAGATCCAAGCTCTGGTCGCTGCCACGGCGGCCATCCTGTTCGCGCCCGAGTCGCGCGCGCAGTCCTCCAGCTCCGCCCTGACCCTGGGCAAGGTGGATGTCCACCAGCACACCGACGGCCAGCTCACCGCGCACCAGGTGCTGACCTCGGTGGACGTGCTGGGTGCGGACCAGATCGAGGACAAGAATGTGTCGCACAGCTGGGAGCTGCTGGGGCAGATGCCCGGCATCCAGCTGACCGAAACCCGGCAGGGTGCGGAGTCGGGCAAGGTGAGCTTCCGCGCCTTCAACGGCGAGGGCTACCTCAATGCCATCAAGACCCTGATCGACGGTGTGCCCAGCAACGTCAACAGTGGCAACCAGCGCTTCATCGACATGTTGTTCCCGCTGGAGATCAGCTTCATCGAGGTGGTGCGCGGTACCAACGATCCGCGTTACGGGCTGCACAACATCGGTGGCAACGTGAACTTCGGTACGCGGCAGGGCGGCAACTATACCGATGCCCGGCTCGGCCATGGCAGCTACAACACGCGCGATGCGCAGCTGGCGGTCGGCCGCGAGCGCGATGGATTCGCGCAAAATTTCTTCGTCGGCACCCAGGCCTCCGATGGCTACCGTGACCACGACAGCTCCGAAAAATACGCGCTGGGTGGCAAGTGGTTCCATGGGAATCTTGAAGACGGCATGCGCATCGGGCTGACCGCGCGCGCCTATCACCACATTGCTGACGAACCCGGTTTCATGACTGCCGACGAGCTGCGAAGCGACCGGCGCGGTTCGCAGCGCCGCAACCTCAATGACCGCGATGTGCGCGACATGCAGCAGGTAGGCGTGCATCTGGACCTGAAGCTGGCCGACTCCCTGTTCCTGGGCAGCAAGCTGTACTACAACCGCTATGAAGACGACCGTCGGGTGACCTTCAGCGACCTGCCCACCGGCAATGCGCCGCGCCAGCGCCGGGTGTGGGACGAGAAGCAGACCGGCATGCTGACCACGCTCACCTGGCATGCCAGGGACAGCCTTACCGTGGAAGGTGGGGTGAACTACGAACACCAGGACAACGGCTACCAGCGCCAACGCTTCAGCTACAGCGAGCCGACCGATTTCAACAGCGCTCCGGCGCGCATCCAGAATGATGACCGGCATACGTTCGACAACTGGGGCGCCCACGTACAGGCGATCTACCAGCCGATCGAGCCGCTGAAGATCGTGCCGGCGTACCGCGTGGACCGCTTCGACGGCGATACCCGGCTGCCCGGCGGCGTCACCGGCCCGCTGCAGCGCTACGGCACCATCGAACAGCCGAAGCTGAGCGTGGTCTACGCGCTGGCGGAGGACACCAACGTGTATGCGAACTGGGGCCGCACCTTCCAGGTGCTGACCGGCTCCACCGCGCCTGCGTACCTGACGCCAGGGCAGGCGGCGATGCGTCCCTCGACCAACACCGGCATGGAGCTGGGCCTGAACTTCAGTCCGTTCGGGGGCAGCCAGGCACGCATCGCGGTGTGGCAGCAGGACGCGGCCAACGAGGTGTCGAACATGCCGGCCACGGGCACGACGGTGACGCTGGGCAAGACGCGCCGTCGCGGCGTGGATGCGCAGATCAGCACGCAGTGGGGCGACAACTGGACGCTGTGGGCGTCGCATGCCTATCAGGAAGCAAAGATCACCCGCGATGATCGTGATGCGGCCCTTTCGCTGCAGGGCCGCGAAGTGGCTGCCACCCCGCGCTACATCAGCAACGTCGGCGTGGATTACCAGGCCAGCGATGCGCTGCAGTTGGGCCTGCAGGCGCGTGCGCAGGGCGATTACTACCTGGAAGAACGCAACGTGGCGGGCAAGTTCGGCGGCTTCGCGGTGCTGGACCTGAGCGCGCGCTACCAGATCACTCCCGCATGGAGCGTGGACCTGCAGGTGAAGAATGCCACCGGCCGGGAGTACGCGTATGCGTGGTATGACAGCTTCTTCTGGGAGCAGGCGCAGCCGATGTTTTCCCCTGCTGCAGGGCGTTCGGTGTATGTGGGGTTGAACATGAAGTTGTGAGGGTCAGGAGCGTGACGACCAACGGTCGTCACCCACCAACTGTCGTCACCCACCGAAGGCCGTCACCCACCGACGGTCAGGGTTTGGCCTGGCCTGTCCATGATTTGCTCATGATCATCCACTTGCCGTCGGTCTTCAGCAGCACGACGTAGTCGACGCCGTCCCAGCCGGGGTAGTCCAGCGTGACCCTGACCGCTGCCAGGTTCTGCGCCATGTCAACGATTTCATAGCTGCGCCTGCGCAGTGCTTCGTTGGCGGCCGGTTTGCCGTTGAAGCCTTCGGCGAACTGTTCCCCGGTGCGCGTGGCCAGGCCGCTGCCGCGGGCGGCCGAGTAGCCGATCATCACCCCGTCGCTGCGGAAGACCTGCCTGGCCAGCGCGTTGTCGGCAGTGGGGTAGGCGCGCATGAAGGTCTGCATGACCTGGTCGACGGCCTCACGGTCGCTGGCCTGTGCCATGACGTAGCTGGGCAGCAGCAAGAGCAGGCTGCCTGCGAGTGCAACGGATCGGATAAGGGTCTTCATGAGGATTCTCGACGGTGGGTGTGTGGTGAAGCGCGTTGGTTGAAGCATTCAGGGTGTGACCTGGCCTGACCAGGACTTGGAGACGACCATCCAGGTGCCGTCGATACGGGAAAGCGCCAGGTAGTCCAGCCCCTTCCAGCGGGGGTAATCGAGGGTCAGTTTCACCACGGCGGCGTTTTCGCTGACGTCCAGGATTTCGTAGCGACGGAAGCGCTGGTCTTCGTCGGCGGCCACGCCGGTAAAGCCGGTGGCCCATTCCTCGGCGTCCTGGGTGACCACGCGGCGCTGGCCTTCGGAGTAGCCGAGCACGACGCCATCGCGTCGCAGGACCTCGAACATCCGGTTGGCGTCGCCGGCTTCGAACGCCTGCATGACCTTCTGCATGACCTGCTCCACCTCGGCGCGCCCGCCGCGCAGCACCTCCACCACGGCCTTGGCCACCGGCGCGGCCGAGGCGTAGTTCTGGCCGGTGACCACGCGCCCATCGACCTGGACGTACGGCTGTTCGCTGTCGATCGCGCTGAAGGTGCCGCCGCGTGCGGTGACGGTCTGGCCGATCAGGAACGGGAACTGCTTGAAGTAGGCCGCATCCTGCTGTTCGTGCTGTTCCGGATAGCCGGTGATGCGTTTGCCAGCGAGCAGGCTCTGGCCGCCGCTGAGGGTCAGGTCCACGATGCCGGCGGTGCCGTGGCAGACGGCCGACACCACCCCACCGTTGCGCTCGTAGACATGCACGGCGATGCGCTGCAGTTGCGGGTTTTCGGCCACGCCGTACATGGCGTTGCTGCCGCCGACGTAGTACACGGCGCGGTACAGGGACGGATCAATCCGGGCGGGCGTGGTGGTGTTGCGCAACCCGGACATGATGCGCGGGTCCTGCTGGCGGGCGGCCACCTCGTCGCTCACGTAGGCATCCAGGATCGGCACGGGCCCGCCATCGGGCGAGACGAAATCCACCGCATACCCGGCTTCGTGGAAGACATCCCATGCGTGGACAACTTCGCCGAAGCTGACGCTGGCCGGCAGCGCGGAGCTGCCGTGGACCTTGCTGCTGGAGAGTACGAACAGGATGCGCTGCGGGGTGGCCGCCTGGACCGTGCTGACCGCGCCCAGGCAGGCGGCCAGCAGCACCATCAGCAAGGGGCGGATGAAGCGGGATGTGTACATGGTGCGGACTCACGGGAAGGAGTCCGCACGTTAGGTGATCCCTTTCAGATCAAGGTATTGCGTCGTGTTTCAGGAGTGCTGGAATGCGTTTCCGGAGTCGGTGGCGCGGCTGCGGTAGGCGGCGGGGGTGATGCCCTCGTGCTTCTTGAACGCGCTGTGGAAGGTCGACATCGACTGGAAGCCGGCTTCGGAGGCGACGATTTCCAGCGGCTTCACCGGCACCTGCAGCAGCAGCGACCTGGCTTCGGCCACCCGCAGCTGCGCCAGGTACTGCTTGAACGAGGTCTGGTTGTCGGCGTTGAGGACCTGCGACAGCCGGGTCTGCGGCACGCCCATGCGACGCGCCAGGCGCGGCAGGGTCAGGCTGGGATCCAGGTGCAGGCGCTCGCGGGCCATCAGTTCGGCCAGCGCCTTAAGCTGCGTGGCTGCTTCGTCGGTTGGGATGCGGCGGTCCTGGTAGGGCTCGATGGGGGCCTGCCCGGAGCGCAGCCGCAGGTAGACCAGCACGCTGGACGCCAGCACGAAGGTGAAGCACAGCGCGCCGACGATGTAGGAGGTGTAACCGGCGGTGTAGTAGGCGGTCCAGATCAACCAGATGCCGACCAGCGCGCCCAGCAACAGCGGGCCGGAGGGGCTTCGCGCCAAACGCGGGCGATGGCGGTAGACCTCGGCGGTGGCCAGCAGCAGGTAGGCCAGCCAGGCGTGATTGATGCCGGGGGTGATGAGGTTGCGCCACAGCACATCGTTGCCTGTGTAGGGCAGGAACAGGTTCACCGCCAGGGTGATGATGACCAGCGCGGTGATATGCCAGCGGTCCACGCGGCGGGCGGCGGGCGTGTTGCCCTGGGTGGAGCGGATGAGGAAGTACAGGCAGGGCCCGATCAGGAAACAGGCGGTGAGGCCGAGCTGCAGGGCGATGCGTGGGATATCCGGCCAGAAATGGAAGACCACGGATTTGCCGGTGCGCACGCCGACCGCCAGCACCAGCAGGGACAGCCAGCGCTGGGTGGGTTCGCCCTTGGCGCGCCACCAGAGAACGCTGGCCAGGCCGAGCCCCATGAAGGCGCCGAGCATGGCAAAGAAGAACAGGAAGTGCTGGCTCAGCATGCTAGGCGTCCTTTCGCTAGGGGGTGCTGGCGGGGTGTCGGGCATTATGGACCGGGTGGTGAAGCGTGACGACCAACGGTCGTCACCCACCAAGGCGGAGCTTGACGGCCAGCGGCCGTCACTACCGAAGGCGGGGTAGCGCCGAGCCATGCTCGGCGAGCGCAGCGGAAGGCGGAAGCGTGACGACCAACGGTCGTCACCCACCAAGGAGGTCGTCACCCACCAGGGGGGTCGTCACCCACCAGGGGGGGGCGTCAGTGGTCGCGTTCTATGGCCAGGCGGCCGAGGGCGCGCAGGGCGTTGGCTTCTTCGCCGTAGGCGGCCAAGGCGTCTTGCATCACCGCGCTCAGTTCGGCCAGCTTGGCCTTGGCGCCATCCATGCCCAGCAGGGCCGGGAAGGTGGATTTGTCCTGCGCGGCGTCCTTGCCGGCGGTCTTGCCGAGCTGTTCGGAGCTGGCCTCCACGTCCAGGATGTCATCGCGTACCTGGAAGGCCAGGCCCAGCGCATCGGCGAAGCGATCCAGGCGGGCAAGATCCGCCTCCGGGGCGTGGCCGCACAATGCGCCCATGCGCACCGCAGCGCGGATCAGCGCACCGGTCTTCAGCGCATGCATGCGGGTCAAGGCCTCCAGTGACTGCAGCTGACCGGTGGCATCGATATCCAGTGCCTGACCGCCGCACATGCCGGCCGCGCCGGCGGCGTGGGCCAGCGACTGCAGGCAGGCCACGCGCAGTTCCGCCGGCAGCGCCGCTTCGGCCAGCAGGCTGAAGGCGCGGGTCTGCAGGGCATCACCGGCGAGGATCGCGGTGGCTTCGTCGAAGGCGATGTGGGTGGTCGGCTTGCCCCGACGCAGGGCGTCGTCGTCCATCGCCGGCAGGTCGTCGTGCACCAGCGAATAGGCGTGGATCAGTTCCACCGCCATCGCCGGGGCGTCCAGCCGGTGCGGGTCGGTGCCGAACACTTCACCGGCCGCATGGACCAGCAGCGGACGCATGCGCTTGCCGCCGCCCAGCACCGAATGGCGCATGGCCTGGTGCAGTCGGCGCGGGGCGTCGGCGGGCGAGGGCAGGGCAGCGTCGAGCTGGCTTTCGATGCGATCGCGCAGGCGCGCGAAGCTCGCTTCAAGCGTCATTGGAAGGCGGATCGAAGGGCTCTGCGTTTTCCGGCTGGGCCGGATCGGTGAGCAGGCGCACGCGCAGTTCGGCCTGTTCCAGCGCCTGCTGGCACTGGCGGTAGAGGCCGACGCCGCGTTCGTAGGCGCTGAGCGAAGCTTCCAGGCTGAGCTCTCCGGTTTCCATCTGCTCTACGAGCTGCTCCAGCGACTCGAGCGACTGCTCGAACTGGGCTACCGGGGAGGCGTTTTCGGGGGTTTTCTTAGCCATGCGACAAGTGTGGACGGCCCGCGCGCAGGGGTCAATTCACCAACCGCCCGGACGCCAGTTCAGCTGGGCATCGTGCTGCTGCAGCCAGGCCTGCAGCGGCGCGGACAGCACCACGTCGGCAGCGGCCTGCAGCTGGCCATCGGCGAACAGCAGCGGCAGCTGGCGGCGTCTCCACGGGGCCAGGTGTTCACGCTGCAGGCAGTCCTTCAGTGCGTGCTGGTGGTGGCGGCCGGGCAGCTGGATGCGTTCACCGCCTTGCCGGCCCGTCACCTGCATCGGTGTCTCGAATGCCGCCGCGCCCTGCAACCGGAGTTGGCCGCCATCGGGCAGCGCCAGCGGTACGCGGCCATCCCACGTCGCCTGCCAGCCGGCCGGCAGCTGCGGCAACTCGGCCGGCAACAGGTACCAGTGGCCGCGCCACAGGCGGATGCTGTACTGCTGCCAGCGCACCTGCGCATCACGATCCGGCGCAGCAGGCAGCAGTTCGTGCTCCAGCTGGGACATTACCCGGGACGGCAGCGCGGGTACGCCATGGGCCAGCACCCAGCGCCGCAGCACGCGGGCACGGCGTTGCGGTGATACCTGCCGCAGCAGCTCCACCGACAGCACGCGCGATGCCACCTGCAGATGCTGCAGCAGCTCCTCGTCCTCTTCGTCCAGCATCCGCCGCGTCTCGCCACACAGCGCGGCACTGGCGGCCACTGCCTGGCCGGCATGCGGCCAGCGCTGGCGCAGCAGCGGCAGCACGTGCAGGCGCAGGAAATTGCGGTCCGGGCCGTCGTCGGCGTTGCTGGGGTCCTCGATCCAGGGCAGTGCATGCTGCTCGGCGTAGGCCAGCAGCGCGCTGCGCGGAACCTCCAGCAGCGGCCGCCACAGCCGATGTGTGCCAAGTATCGAATCGGCCGCCATCGCCGCCAGCCCATCCACACCGGAACCACGCAGGGCACGCAGCAGGAAGGTTTCGGCCTGGTCATCCTGGTGCTGGGCCAGGGCCAGCGTCTCGCCGTCGCGCAGTTCGGCAGCGAACGCGGCACGCCGGGCCTGTCGTGCGGCGGCCTCCATGCCTGTGCCGGCGCGCAGATCCACGTTGACGCGGTGGATATGCAGCGGCACGCCCAGTGCGTCGCACTGTTGCTGGCAGTGCAGCGCCCAGTCATCGGCCGCGGCCTGCAGCCCGTGGTGCACATGCACGGCGCGCACGCCCACGCCCGCCGCTGCAGCCGACCGCTGCAGCCAGTGCAGCAGCACGGTCGAATCCAGCCCACCGCTGTAACCGACCAGCAGGGGGGTGTCGACAGCGGCGAGGGCAGGGAACAGGGGCATGGGCAGCACGAAAAAAGGCGGCGACCAGTATGGTCGCCGCCTTCGTATTGCTCCAGTCCCGCTGCGCGCTTACGGGGCGGGCGTGTTGCGCTCGAACTTGGCCGGCGCCGGCAATTCCACCGGAACGCCATTGGCGTCACAGGTGCCGGCCTGGCACAGGCGCTCGCGCAGGCGCGGGGTGGCCTGCACGATCATGTGGTAGATCGCGTTCTGTTCCAGCGTGCCGCGGATCGCCTTGCTGCCCGGACCGCGCGCCCAGATGCCCACGTCTTCGCCGCCGTGCGATTCACTCTTGCCCGGTACCAGCGCTTCCTGCATGTAGTCCGGATGCTCGGTATCCACCGCGGTCAGGTCCGGGCGGCCGGTGGCCGGGTCGAAGCTGGACGGGTTGTGCGGGTAGCGCTTGGCACCGGCCGGCTGCTGGTTGGTGGCGCCGGTGAAGCCAGGGCCGTTGGCGTAGCTCAGCGTGGTATACGGCTGGCCGCCACCGTCGCGGGCCAGGTCCAGCGCGCCCAGCCCGTCTTCGCCGCCCTTGTCCTTCACCTTGCCCAGGATCGGGTTGCCGCGTGCCGGGTAGCCGACGAAGTTCAGGGTGTGGGAGTGGTCGGCGGTGACGATGATCAGGGTGTCCTCGTCGCGGGTCATTTCGGTGGCCACGCGCACCGCATCGGACATCGCCACGGTATCGGTCAGGGCACGGTAGGCATTGCCGCTGTGGTTGGCGTGGTCGATGCGCGCCCCTTCGATCATCAGCACGTAGCCCTGCTTTTCCCGGGACAGGTTGGCGATGGCGGTGCGGGTCAGTTCGGCCAGGCTCGGCTCACCGCCGGCATCGTTGGCGCGTTCGTATTCGTACTGCATGTGGTCCGGTTCGAACAAGCCGAAGATCGCCGGCGCGTTGGCCGCCGCCTTCAGCTGGTCGGCATTCCAGACGTAGGCACCCTGCGGGTTGGCCTGCTGCCATTCGCTGACCAGGCTGCGCCCATCCAGGCGCTGGCCGACCTTGTCGTCGTACTCGGGATCGCGCTCTTCCACCGTGGTGAACTCGCCGCGCCCACCGCCCAGGATCACCTGCGGGCCGCGGCCGAAGCGCGAGGTGGTCAGCAGCTGCTGGGCGATGTCCTTGCAGCCGGCGGCCTTGGCCTCTTCGCTCAGGTCGGCATCGTTTTCCCAGTTGCGTTCCGGCGAATGCGCGTAGGTGGCCGCCGGGGTGGCGTGGGTCAGTCGTGCGGTGGTGACGATGCCGGTGCCCATGCCGGCGCTGTCGGCCAGCTGCAGCCAGCTCAGCAGGCCCTTCTGCAGGCTGTCGGCGCAGTCTGGACGCTTGCCGGCGCTGACCCCGATGGCGCCCATGTGGGTCTTCACGCCGGTGGTGATGGCGGTCATGGTGCCGGCCGAATCCGGGGTCTGCGAATCGACGTTGTAGGTCTTGCTGAATGCCGTGGCCGGGAAGTGCTCCCAGGACAGCAGGTTCTCCTCACCGGATGCGCCCTTGCGCTGGCCTTCGAAGATGCGCGCGGCGGCCACGGTGGTCAGGCTCATGCCATCGCCAAGGAACAGGATGACGTTCCTGGCTTTGCCGTTCATGGCGCCATTGCCGGCCGCCTGGGCCGCGCCACTGCGGTACCACCACTGCGGGGTCTCGCCATCCGGGTGGGCCACGGTGGGTACCGTGATCGACAGGCCGGCCGGGCTGGATGCCTGCGGCGTGCTGGAACAGGCGCCCAGCAGCAGGGTGGCGGCGGTGGCGGCGAGCAGGGAGGTGGTACGGATCATGGACAGCGCGTCCTCACGAAACGAAACAGGTGTTCATTATGACCGGGTGGACAAGGCATGCCGATGACACGCTGATTTGTCCGCAGGCTGGTCGTACGCCGGGCCCGCTTGGGCTAAGGTGCGAGCATTGTTCTCTCCCCCTGGAATTTCCATGAAGCTGGTCTCTGCCTGGCTGCGCATCCCGTTCTGGCAACGCGTGGTCGCAGGCTTCGTGATTGGCGCCCTGGCCGGCTGGCTGATGGGGCCGGCGGCTGAAACCTGGTTCGGCCCGCTGGGCGAGCTGTACGTGACCCTGATCAAGATGATCGCGGTGCCGCTGGTGTTCTTCGCGGTCATCAATGCGATCTCTTCGCTGCACGGGCAGAAATCGGTCGCCGCGCTCAGTGGCCGCACCTTCCTGTGGTTCGTCATCACCGCCGCGCTGGCGGTGGGCATCGGCCTGCTGGTGGGCACGGTGATGCAGCCCGGCACCGGTGGCCTGCAGCTGGCGATGGCCCACAACTACGTGCCGCGCGAAGTGCCCAGCGTGGTGCAGGTCCTGCTGGACGTGGTGCCGTCCAACGTGTTCTACGCGCTGAGTGGCATCGGTACGCGGGTCAATGCGGCCGGCGAAACCGTGTTGGCCGCGGGTCGCGGTTCGATCCTGCCGGTGATCTTCTTCGCCGGGCTGGTCGGCTTTGCCATCGTCAAGCTCGGCGAGAAGGTCGGCCAGGCCCGCCAGCTGGTCGGGCAGATGAGCGAGATCATGATCCAGGTGACCCGCTTCGTGCTGGAAGTCACTCCGATCGGGACCTTCGGCCTGATCGCCGGGCTGGTCGGCAGTTACGGCTTCGAGAAACTGCTGCCGCTGGGCAACTTCGTGCTGGCCCTGTACATCGCCTGCGCGCTGCACATTGTGGTGGTGTACAGCGCGCTGCTGTTGTCGCATGGCTTGAATCCGCTGAAGTTCTTCCGCGGTGCCGCGCCGGGCATGCAGGTGGCCTTCGTCAGCTCGTCCAGCTTCGCGGCGATGCCGGTGGCGCTGCGTTCGATCACCCACAACCTGGGCGTCAACAAGGACTACGGTTCGTTCGCGGTGCCGCTGGGGGCCAGCATCAAGATGGATGGCTGCGGGGCGATCTACCCGGCGCTGTGCGCGGTGTTCATTTCGCAGTACAGCGGCGTGCCGATGTCGCCGGAGCAGTACCTGATCGTGCTGATCGCTTCGGTGCTGGGCAGCTTCGGCACCGCCGGCGTGCCGGGCACGGCGGTGGTGATGGCCACGGTGGTGCTGAGCGCGGCCGGACTGCCGCTGGAGACCATCGGCTATCTGTATGCGATCGATCGCATCCTGGACATGATGCGCACGATGACCAACGTCACCGGCCAGATGCTGGTGCCGGTGCTGGTGGCCAAGGAGACCGGGCTGCTGGACCAGAGCGTGTACGACAACCCATCGACCAACGTGGGTATCGATGACCCGGACCCCGCGCCACGGGCGTGAGGGCCGCGCATAGGTAGTGACGGCCGCTGGCCGTCAATGGCCGGGCGACCGGATGGGTGATGCGATCTGGTGGATCATGCGATCTGGTGGGTGACGACCGTTGGTCGTCACTGCTCCAAGGCAAGAGCGTGACGACCAACGGTCGTCACCCACCAGAGCCCCCACCAAAGCCCCCACCAGAGCACCCACCAGAGCCCCCACCAAAGCAGCCACCCAAAGCACCCACCCGACACACGGGTTGACGGCCGGCCGTCACTCCCGAGGCAGGGCCGATACCTGAAGCGGGGGCGTACGCGGTTGTGTCATGACCTGTAACAGGTCTGTTACACCCCAGCGCCGGCCAGGCGCAGCGGGCCTCCCTGCGGATTCAGGCGCATGCTGCGCTCGAACGATGTGTAAAGGTCGGCATCCAGCAGGGCCCCTGGTTCCAGCCGGAATCCCTTTGTTTCAGGGCCTTGCGCACTTGGCACGAAAGCTGCGACCTCCCTCCCCATACGTAACGGGAGAGCGGCATGGACAGCAGCACGAAGCGCAGGATGTTCCTGGTAGCCAGCGTGGCCGCGCTGGCCGCATGCCCGGTGCTGGTGCATGCCTCCGGTGCCCGCCAGGGCGTCACCCAGAAGCCCGGCGAGATCGTGCTCCTGCGCGATGTGCATACCCGCACCGCCTACCGGCCCGCCCCTCCCGGCGTGGCGCTGATCGCCGATCCGTCGCCGCAGCGCGAAGTGGGCGCCGCCCTGGGCACCTCCAATGGCATGGCCGAACTCAGCGACGATGACTTCGCTGGCCTCGGCGCAGGCCAGGCGGTCCACACCCCGCATGCCGGCACCACCACCGTCGAACGGGTCACCAGCACCGCACTGGGCGGGGCGGTCGGCCGGCTCGGCAGTTCCAACGGCGGCATCATTTCCGGCAACCAGATCAGCGGGGCGATGAGCGGCCCACTGGGCGCGGTCGGCAACACCACGCGCGGCATCGGCGATACGGTGCGCGGCGCCCTGGCGCAGTTCCCGATGGGCGCCCCGGCAGGTGGCAAGTGAAGACGCGCGCGCTGCTGCTCCTCGCCATGCTGCTGCCGGCGCTGGCCCAGGCTGACGAATACGCCGGCATGCTCGGCTACCTCAACCAGTCGCGCATCGACGGCCGCGCGCTGGCCGGCGCCAGCGGTGCCATCGCGGTCAACCAGGTGGCCGGTGACATCAACACCCAGGCCAACCTGGTGGGCATGGCCCAAGGCAACCAGGCCCGGGTCGATATCGATGCGCGCAGCACCTCATCGCGCAACAGCGTGCTGCTGGACGGACCGCTGCACGCCAGCGCGCACCTCGATGGCCAGGCCCTGCAGGACGCCAATGGCATCGCAACGATCAACCAGACCAGCGGCATCGCCAACACCAGCATGAACATGGTGCGCGCGACGCTGGCCCGGGAAGGAATACGCGAGTCCGACGATGAGGCCCTGGCCGAATCGAGCGTGACCGCGTCAGCAGGGGGGCAGGGCAGGGCCGGCAACGGCCTGGCCGCGGGCACCCGCAGCGTCGGCGTGGCAGCGTCGGCGATGCAGGGGTTCGACGGTGTCCTGCAACTCAATCAAATCGCGGGCGCAGGAAATGACACGGCCAACATCCTCGGTATGTCCGTGCACGGCAACCCGTGAGTGGTACCCACCCGTTACACCACTGATGAGAGAGAAGGCACCATGAAAGCGATCGTTAAAGGGACTGTACTCGCCATGGCCATCGCTGGCGTGGTCGCCACCGCACACGCGGCGGATGACCAGAACGCAAGCGCCACCATCAACCACAACCACAACGTCAATGAAAACTGGACGTTGAACGACACCCGCAATGTCACCCGCAACAACGTGACCAGCAATACCGACACCGATACGGACACGGTGAACGACACCCGCAACGTGGTGCGCAACACCACCCGCAACACCAATACCACCAACAACACCAATACCACCAACAACACCAGCACCACCGACAACACCGCCAACACCACCTCGAACGTGCGGTACTCCAGCACCACGACCAACACCAGCCGTTCCAACGTCGACTACTCCGACGTCGACCACACCCGCGACGTATCGGTCAACGAGACCAGCAACATCTCGGCCGACGAGCGCAAGGAAAAGAACAACCACGGCGTGGACGTGAACCTGGAGAAGGACCTGCGCCTGAGCTCGGACATCAATTTCTCGGGTGATCCGCAAATCACCGGCGACATCGATCTCGACTCCGCCGCCATCGCGGTCATCGACAACCGTCAGTCGATCAGCGCCAATGAAGCCTCCAACGAGATGCTGGACAACACCGCGTCGATCTCCGATGACGTGGCGTCCGGCGCATCGGGCAACCTGGGCTTCAACGTCGCCGCCGGTGACAACAACGCACAGGACAACGCCGCTTCGCTGTCTGCGGCCGATGCCTCCTTCAGCTTCGGCATGGCCGATGCGGAAGTGTTCGTCCACCAGGCCGTGGGCGGCAACACCACCCTCAACGAAGGCGTCACCAACGCCGCCGGCCTGGGTGGCAACGCGTTCTCCGGCGCGTCGGGCAACATCGGGGTGAACGTGGCTTCGGGCAACAACAACGCGCAGAAGAACGCGCTGGCCGCCTCGGTCGCCACCGCCGCGATGGCGCAGTCGAGCATCTCGTCCAACCAGGTCTCCAGTGGCAACTCGGTGTCCAACGCCGGCTACGTGCAGCGCTTCAGTGACACCACTGAAGTCAGCCTGCGCGGTCGTGTGGCAGGTGCCACGCTGGCCTTCGGTGCAGGTACCTATGAAGGTACCGGCAACGCTTACCAGCAGGACAACTACTACCTCGACAGTTGGGATGGCGCGCTGCCGCACACCAGCGGTGACAGCACCGGCCACATCGACCTGGACAACGAGATCCAGAACGCCACCGACAACCCGTACCGTGACGGCGTGGGCGGCATCGCCTTCGACACGGACGAGGAAGGCACCAGCCAGTTCGTCGAACTGGGCGTGGCCGACCTCTACGCCAGCCTGAGTGGCACCGTGCGGACCTCGCGCTGGGTGGCGGTCAATGCGACCAACACCGCGGGCCTGTCCGGCAGTGCGTTCTCCAATGCGTCGGGCAACATCGGCGTGAACGTGGCCTCCGGCACCGGCAACCTGCAGGCCAACAGCCTGGCCCTGGCCGTGGCGCAGCCGTCGACCGGCGGCGGCACTCCGGGCGGCGGCGGCGGCGAGTAACACCTGGCGTGACCGCTTTCGCAGGCTTGCTGCGTTGAGCGCAACAAACCCGGTCATCCGCCAATGACCGGGCTCCCGGGAGCCCCTGTCCCATCCCCCCTTTGGGGCAGGGGCTCCTACCTTGGAAGGAGCCGTTGCAATGCGTGTATCCGGGTCCACTGTGTTGTTGCCTTGCCTGATGCTGATACTGATGGCGTGCGCCGCGCCGGTACGTGCAGGCGACGTGGCCTTCAGTGGCGTCCTGCCCAATGGCGGCCTGCTGCAGCAACGCGTGGAGAGCATGCAGGAGCGGCGCTTCCGCCACCTGGTCCGCCAGCACACCGATTACAGTTGCGGCGCCGCCGCGCTGGCCACCATCCTCAAATACGCCTATCACCTCGATGCCGACGAGGCTACGGTGATCGAAGGGATGATGAACGTGTCCGACCAGACCCTGGTACGCGACCGTGGTTTTTCGTTGCTGGACATCAAGCGTTACGTTGAATCGATGGGCATGCGTGGGCGCGGCTACCGCGTTGACGAAGCCCGCCTGCGCAACCTGCGCGTTCCTGGCCTGGTGCTGATGGACGTGCGTGGTTTCCGCCATTTCGTGGTCATGAAACAAGTCCGCGGCGACTTCGTCGAAGTGGCTGATCCGATCCTCGGCAACCGCAGCGTGCCGCTGGCGGAATTCCTGGAGGCCTGGCCGTCACGCGCGGTCTTCATCGTGATCGGCAGTGATTTCGATCGCAACACCGTGCTGCTGCAACCCAGCGAACGGCCCAGTGCACGCGCGCTGTATGCGCGGCAGGGCCCCATCACCGATGCCGAACTGGTCGACTTCGGCTTCAGCCACGCCGACCTGTTCTGAAGGAGTTCCACCATGAACATGCGCCTCATCGTCATTGCCAGCGCCTTGGCTGTCCTGTTGCCCACTGCGCTGCACGCGCAGGAAAAGCGCAGCGGCAAGGGACTGACCGAAATACCCGATCCCGAACTCAACCTGATGCGTGGTCGTTACACGGTAGGCGGCAACAATGTCGCCTGGTTCGGCGTGACCATGGCATCGCAGTGGCAGGCATCCAGCGGCGCAGCGATGGAAGGCGCGCTGAAGCTCGGCATGGACTTCCGCCAGGGCGGTACGCCGAAGGTCAGTTTCACCCCGACCGTCAGCGTCACCGCGGCCGATGCGCCGCTGCCGCAGGCGGCCGCCGACACCGCCAGCGCGGCCATTGCCAGCGTGGACAGCAGCGGGTTGGCGAATGTGTCCGGCCTGGTGCAGAGCGTGCAGGTCGCGGGCGATGAGAACAGTGCGCGCAACGTGACCTCGCTGACCATCCGTGATGGCGAGGTACCCGCCGTCGCCGACAGTGGTGCGCCAAGCGCGACCGCACAGCAGGGCGGCGCCAGCGCCACCGCGTCCTTCGACAACAACCAGGCCCGGCTGGAACTGCAGCTGGAAGGCGTGGGCGCGGTGCAGCAATGGATCCGCAGCGGCAGCGTCGGGCAGACCATCGCGCTGGGCGGCAATGCACAACAGGTCAGCAACCGGCTGCAGATCGAACTGGTCAGGCAGAGCATGGCGAGCAATACCCCGTTGACCCAGAACATCGCCCAGGCGATGGCGCTGACACGCGGGATCGGGCCGGGCCAGTAACTCAGGGCGCGGCAAGGGGGATGGCACTCAACGGACGAAGGACATGCACACCAATCACCGCATCACCCCGCTGGCGCTGGCGGCGCTGGCCTGGATCGTGTTCGCCGACAACGCGCACGCCCAGCCGGCCACGGCGGGCGGCAACGAGCAGGCCGATGTACAGGCATTGATGGCCCAGCTGGAAACGCTGAAGGCCAATTACGCGCAGGAAGTCCGTCGCCTGCGCGAGCTGGACATGCAGGTGCAGGCCATGCAGGCGCGGCTGTCCGGCAAGGCCGGCGGCGTGGCGCAGCAGGGCCCCCCGTTGCCACCCGAGCCGGCACGGGCGCCGGCCGCGGCGACCGCCGGGGCCGAAGGCGGCTACGCCAGCAGCGCAGCGGAAGCGCAGCAGGCCAAGCAGGCGGCGCGGCGCAGCGTGGACGATGTGAAGCAGCAACAGCAGGCGCTGTTCTCGCGGCGTTTCACCGTCGAAAACAGCCTGACCTACGCGCGCTACGACCGAAAGCAGCTGACCCTCAACGGCTTCCTCGCCCTGGATGCGATCTTCCTCGGCAACATCGGCATCGAGAACGTCGAATCCGATTCGCTGACCTACAACCTGGCCGCGCGCTGGGGCGTCAGCCCCAACCTGACCGTCAACATGGACGTGCCGTGGGTGGCACGCAGGACGGTCTACCAGAAGGGCGGGGCGGGCGGATCAGCGGCGGCGGTGGCGGAGGAGGAAACCAGTGGCAATGGCATCGGCGACATAGGCCTGAGTGCCAACTACCGGCTGTTCGGCGAACGTGGCTGGAAGCCGGAAACGGTGCTGACCGCAGGCGTGACCGCGCCCACAGGACGCGAGCCCTATGGCGTGGACTGGACCGTGCTGGAGCGCGATGACGATGACTACATCCGCTTCGCCGTGCCCAAGGAGCAGCCCACCGGTAACGGGGTGTGGCAGGCCAACGTGGGCCTGTCCATCGTCAAGACCGCCGACCCGGCTATCCTGTTCGCCAATGCGGGCTACATCCATTCCTTCGAAGCCAGCTTCGACGATCTCGACGGCAATCCGGATACCGTCAATCCCGGTGACGTGAAGCTCGGCGGGTCCTACTACTTCGGCGCCGGCGTGGCGTTCGCGTTCAACGAGCGCACCAGCCTGAGCATCTCCTTCAGTGACAAACTGAGCGCACGTGCGTCCACCCGTTACCGCAACGGGCAGTGGATGAAAGTGATCGGCAGTGATGCCAACGCGGCGACGTTCAACCTGGGCGTCACCTATGCGCTGAACCAGAAGACCACGCTGGTGAGTCTGCTCGGCATTGGACTGACGCCGGACGCTCCGGACTTCACCCTGGCGTTCAAGGTGCCGTACATGCTGTGATCCTGCAACGCGTCAGCGCAGTGCGGGCAGTTCCACCTGGTGCTTGCGGCAAAGACGGTACACGGTGACCCGCGAGACCTGCATGTGGCGTGCGCAGGCGGACACGTTGAACTCGTGCTCGCGCAGCGCCTGCATCAGCAGCTCGCGTTCCACCTGCTCGCGTGCATCCTGCAGCAGGGCGCGGGCGGCGGCGGGCAGGGTGGCCACCAGGTCCAGGTCGGACGGTTCGATCAGCTCGCCATCGGCGACGATCGCCGCGCGCTGCACGCGGTTGAGCAGTTCGCGTACGTTGCCCGGCCAGTCGAAGCGCTGCATCGCCTGGCGTGCACAACTGCTGAAACCGCGTGCGCGACCCGGATGGCGGGCACGGAACTGGCGCAGGAAATGTTCGGCCAACACCAGCACGTCGCCGCTGCGTTCGCGCAGCGCCGGCATCGCCAGCCGCAGCACATTGAGGCGATAGAAAAGATCACGGCGGAAGCGCCCCTGCGCGACCGCCTGTTCCAGATCCACGTGGGTAGCGGCCAGCACGCGCACGTCCACCCGCAGTGGCTGGCTGCTGCCGACGCGTTCGATGGTGCCTTCCTGCAGCACGCGCAGCAGGCTGGTCTGCGCATCCAGCGGCAGGTCGCCTACTTCATCCAGGAAGACGGTGCCGCCGTTCGCGCTTTCGAACAGGCCCAGCCGTCGTTGCGCGGCACCGGTGAAGGCGCCACGCTCATGCCCGAACAGTTCGGACTGCACAAGGTTGGCCGGGATGGCACCACAGTTGACCGCCATGAAAGGGTGGGCGGCGCGCGCTGACATCGCGTGCAGCGCATGCGCGGCCAGTTCCTTGCCGGTACCGGTTTCGCCGGTGACCAGCACCGGCAGTTCCACCGGAGCGAACTTGAACAGCGATGCGCGGGTGGCCAACAGGGCCGGACTGTCACCGATCAGTCGTTGCGCGGGGCTGTCCGCTGCCGTCGTTGTATCCTGGTCGTGGCGCTGCAGATGGTCCACCAGCCCGGCCAGGTCCTGTGGCATCACGTAACGATGCGGACAGGCGTCCAGCAACGGCTGCCAGCTGGGCGGGGGGGAGCTGATGCCGCCTGGCAGCACTGCCAGCAGCGGCAGGTGGTCGTGCTGCTGGATCCATTCCTGCACCGCGCCGAGCGCAGCGGCGGGGATCTGGCGCAGGTCGATCATGCCGACCAGCTGGTCGCGGGCACGCAGGCCCACGGCCTGGGCGTTGAGCGGATCCACGTTGCGCACCTGCCAGCCGGCGGCTGCCAGCGCAGCGCGTTCGGCCACCAGGGGATGGCCAAACCAGATCACACATCGTGACTGAATCTCCGAGACCGCCGCCATGCCTCACCTGTCCTTGTAGAGGGGCGGCTGACGACTCAGGAACACGTGCGTGCCGCCCCCACGCCGCCGTCCCGGACGGACATGGCTGTCCGACCGCCACCGGATCCATTCCGGGGATACCCATACGAACGCGGTCGGCAGCCGGCAGCGGCCATGGCGCCGAAGCGCCGCCCATGAAAAAAGCCGCTGCAGGGCAGCGGCTTTCAACATGCGATGCGGTATGGCGGCGCTTACAGCTCGACCCGGCGCGCCTGCATGAATTTGTTGCCCCAGTAGCCGGTCAGCAGGGTATCCACGCGGACGTCCTTGCCGGTGCTCGGCGCATGCAGGAAGCGGCCTTCGCCGACATAGATGCCGACGTGGTCCACGCGACCCTTGCGGCCGAAGAACACCAGGTCGCCTTCGGTCAGCGCGGTGCGGTCGGCGATCAGCTGGTTGTTGCGGTCGCTGGCCATGTCGCGGGAAACGCGTGGCAGCTCCACGCCCAGCGCGGTACGGAACACGTAGCCGACCAGGCCGCTGCAGTCGAAGCCGCTGTCCGGGGTGTTGCCGCCCCAGCGGTACGGCGTGCCCAGCAGCGTCATCGCGCGGCGCAGGACCGACTGGATCTTGCCGTTCTCTTCGGCGCCGCCGACCACGATCGAACCCGATGCGCTGGTGTCGTAGTTGGCGAGCAGGCGGCTGAGGTCGCCGGCGACCATCGCCGAGCGGTCCATCAGGGGAATGCTGTCATTGGCTGCAAGGTGCGGCAGCAGGGCGGCCAGGGTGGCGCTGGCGGCGGCATCGGCGCGGCTGCGCGTCGGTGCGGGTTCGGTCTTGGCTTTTACAACGGCGACGGCGGCTTCGGCAGTGGCCGGGGTGGCCGGTGCGTTCTGTGCCCAGGCCGGCGCGCTGGTGAGCACGAGGGCAAGGGAGAGCAGGCTGGCGCGCTTGATGCGCTGGGTCAGGCGAGGTGAAATCACGGCGCGCTGGCCTTCACGTATCAGTTCGTCGGTCGTCACTCGGCGGTCACAGGGTTGGAAGCGATGGGCAATCATGCCCTGCCAAAGCGTGGAACAAGTACAAATTTCGTTAAAGTTTCGTTTGTTTGAGTGTGATGTTCGTCACGTTTTGGATCATTTCCCCTGTTCAGCTTAGTGCAGGACGCGTTTGGCTCCTGTGTAGTGGTCCTTCCAGTAGTGGCCGCCCAGGGAATCCAACCTGACGGTTCCGCCAGAACTTGGCGCATGCACGAAGCGGCCTTCTCCTACATAAATTCCGACGTGGCTGACATTGCCTCGGCTGCCGAAGAACACCAGGTCGCCGGTCGCCAGACGCTGGGGTTCGATCTTCGGGCCCTGCACGGCGGCCAGCTCGCGCGAGGTCCGCGGTAGATTCAGGTCGACCATCTCGCGGTAGACATAGGTGACCAGGCCGCTGCAGTCGAAGCCGGATTCCGGGGTGTTGCCGCCATAGAGGTAAGGCGTGCCGACCAGTCCGATGGCGCGCATCAGCACGGCATTGGCGAGCTGCGGGTTGGCCGGGGAGGTGCTCGGCCAGACCCGGGTGGCCGGCGGCGCAGCGGCAGGACGGCTGGTCTTTCCGCCACCGCAGGCGGCCAGGGCGGCGGTCGCCATCAGCAGCATCAGGGCGGCGGCGCGACGGCGCAGTCCGGTCGAAACTGGCGTCATGTGCGTGATCTCCGGATAATGCGCGACCTCAGATAGGCCGTCATGATGGCGGCGTACCCGTCGGGCGGCAACCCGCCCCCACCGCCTGCCCTTGGCAGTTACCAGACAGAGTTGCGCATGAAGATCGAAAAAGACCGCGTCGTCCGTTTCCATTACACCGTGTCCGAAGTCGGCCAGGAGCCGATCGAGTCCTCCAAGGACCGTGAGCCGCTGGCGATCCTGGTGGGCCACGGCAACATCATCCCGGGCCTGGAAAAGGCCATGGAAGACAAGGAAGCCGGTGCCACCTTCGGCGTGGACGTCGGTTCGGCCGATGCCTACGGCGAGCGCCGCGAGGGCCTGACCCAGCGCGTGCCGAAGAAGCATTTCGGCAAGGAGAAGCTGGTGCCGGGTGCGCAGGTCGTGCTGCAGACCAACTTCGGTCCGCGCGCGGTGACGGTGCAGAAGGTCGGGATGAGCGTGGTCGACGTTGACCTGAACCACCCGATGGCGGGCAAGGACCTGCACTTCGACGTGGAGATCATCGACGTGCGCGAAGCCAGCGAAGAAGAGATCCAGCACGGCCACGTGCACGGCGATGGCGGCCACCAGCACTGAGTGCTGAGCGCGCCTGGATTGGCTCGAACGGCCCGCGCAAGCGGGTCGTTTTTTTTGTCCGTCAACATCAACGTCAACATCAACGGCAACAGCTGCGGGGCTGCTTGTTGGTGGGGCGGGGTGGCTGCGCAGGACGCGCCGTGAACCCATCCATGGGGGCTCGCTTTTCGCATCCATGCGAAAAGACGGTCCTGCACAGCCACCCCGCCCCACCTTCGACAGGTCCATGGTGGCCATGGATCCTTGTAGCGCCGACCCATGGTCGGCGGAATGTTCCCGCCAACGGCCCGCTGCGCTCGCCGACCATGGGTCGGCGCCACCGCTTTTCATTTTTCATTACGCCGGTGGCGGCATCAGGAACCTGTCAGGGGGGCGGGCGGTGGGGCTGGGCGGGGGCGTTGAGCGCCATGGATGGCGCGAAACGAGGCCCGCATGGGTGAGGGCGCTTTGCTTGCGAAGCACGGCTTCGCAAGCGC
>NZ_JBJDOQ010000018.1:0-88384 GCF_044901215.1 Stenotrophomonas sp. NPDC078853
CAGGGGCGGCCGCGAAGCGGCGGGGTGTGGGTGTTGGTGAGACGGGGCCCGCGGTTTGCGCAGCAAAGCGTGGGAGCGGCAGCGCGAATGCGATGTCGTGAACCCGCGAAACGAGGCCCGCAGGATGCGGCTTTTGCCGTCCCCCGACCAAGCCCATCGCCCGGCCCACACCAGAGATCAGGCTTGACGCGACCCACCACGAGGGGCCGCGCCGTTCGCCTGCCTGATCAGCCCTTGATCGAGGCCATGTCGATCACGAAGCGGTAGCGCACGTCATTCTTCGCCATGCGCTCCCACGCTTCGTTGACGTCCTGGATGTTGATCACTTCCACGTCGCTGACGATGCCGTGCTCGGCACAGAAATCCATCATTTCCTGGGTTTCGGCCATTCCGCCGATCGCCGATCCAGTCAGGTGCTTGCGGCCGAAGATCACGCTCACGCCGGTCAGCGGCGGGTCGAGTTCGGTCAGCACGCCCACCAGGCACATCGTGGCATCGCGCTTGAGCAGGCCCATGTATGGATTGGTGTCATGGCCGACCGGGATGGTGTTGAGCAGGAAGTCGAAGCTGCCCGCGTGGGCCTTCATCTGCTCCGGATCGCGCGACACCAGCACCTCATCGGCGCCCAGGCGGGTGGCATCGGCGCCCTTTTCCGGGGTGGTGGTGATCATCACCACGTGCGCACCGAGGGCCTTGGCGAACTTCACGCCCATGTGGCCCAGCCCGCCCAGCCCGATCACGCCAACCTTCTGGCCCGGGCCGACCTTGAAGTGCTTCAGCGGCGAATAGGTGGTGATGCCGGCGCACAGCAGTGGCGCGGCGGCCTTCAGGTCCAGCGTCCCGGAGACTTTCACCACGAAGCGCTGCTCCACCACGATGTGGTCGGAGTAGCCGCCCTGCGTTGTTTCGCCGGTATGCCGGTCAGTGCCGTTGTAGGTGAACGTCGCGCCTTCGGCGCAGTACTGCTCGAGGTCGTGGCTGCAGGCTTCGCAATGGCGGCAGGAATCGACCATGCAGCCGACGCCGGCGAAGTCGCCGACCTTCAGCGTGGTGACCTCGGCGCCGACTTCGACCACCTTGCCGATGATCTCGTGGCCGGGAACCATCGGGTACTTTGCGCCGCCCCAGTCATCGCGGGCCTGGTGCAGGTCCGAATGGCAGATGCCGCTGTACAGGATCTCGATGCGGACATCGCCGGCGCCGACGGCGCGACGCTCGAAGGTGAACGGAACCAGCGGCGCCGTGTTGGAATGCGCGGCATAGGCTTTGGCGAGGGACATGGGGGAATCCTTGGCAGGGTTTATGGAAAGGCGCTTTACAATACGCCCGCGGCGACGCCCCACATAGGCCGTTGATCGGGATGATTCATCAAGGCGGACAGGATAATGGCGACCGATAACCTCACCCATCTCGCGGCGTTTGCCGCCGTGGCGCGTCATCGCAGCTTCCGCCGCGCCGCTGCCGAACTGGCGCTGTCCACGTCGGCGGTCAGCTATGCCATCCGTGCGCTGGAAGAACGGCTGGGGGTAGGCCTGTTCCACCGCACCACGCGCAGCGTCTCGCTGACCGAGGCCGGCCAGCGGCTGATGGAGCGGCTGCAGCCGGCACTGGGGCAGGTAAGCGACGCACTGGAGGAAATGAACCAGTTCCGCGCCACGCCGGCAGGGTTGCTGCGCATCAACGCGGCCCGCGCCGCCGTGCCGACCCAGCTCAGTCCGCGGCTGGTCGATTTCCTGCGCGCGCACCCGGACGTGCGCATCGAGGTGACCGAAAACGACGGGCTGGTGGACATCGTCGCCGAGGGTTTCGATGCGGGCGTGCGCCTGCACGAGTTCGTGCCCGAAGACATGGTGGCCGTTCCGCTGGGGCCGGCCCTGCGCGGCATGATCGTGGCCTCGCCCGCCTACCTGGCCCGCCACGAAACCCCGCAGCACCCGCGGGACCTGCTGCGCCACCAGTGCGTCCGCTTCCGCTTCGCCAGCGGTCATCTGTACAAATGGCAGTTCGAACGCGGCGATGAAACGCTGGAGATCGACGTCCAGGGCCGGATCACCTTGAGCGAGCAGACCACCATCGTGCGCGCCGTGCTGGACGGGTTGGGCATTGCCTACGTGCTGGAAGACGCCGCGCGTCCGTGGCTGGCGTCCGGGCAGCTGGTCAGCATGCTGGAAGACTGGAGTCCGCCGTTCCCGGGGTTCGTGCTGTATTACCCGCGGCAGCGGCAGATGACCTCGGCGCTGCGCGCGTTCGTGGACCTGCTGCGCGTGGCGTGAATGGCGCCTGCGCGCCGTCTGCATCCGGATCCGAGCCTGCGCCGGTCATCTGCATGACGGGCACGCGCGGGGCACTGCCGCGCACCCGATGACGGGTACAACCGCAAACGGCCCATTGTCGGAAAACCCGATGCCCTATCGGGCAGATTCCCTGCAATCGCCATGGACCGGGCAACGCAGGATCGGGCTGCTGCACGCGCACCCGCCATGAAGCAGGCGCCAACCGCCGACGTTGCCGCGGCAGCACTTTCCTGCCATGGCCAAGGTGTATACCCGCATGCAATCACGCGCTTCCAATCCCGCCGTCCTTACCCAGGCGTGGCCCGCTCCCGCCCCTGATCTTCCCACCTGCTCAGCGCTGCAGTCGTTGCAGGATCCCATGGCTGCGTGCTTTCTCGGGCCCTTCGCCGACAACGACGGGTTCATCCAGGAGCTGCTCTACGACTTCTTCCGCGATCATGTCGAGTGGCGTCGAAGCCTGCACCCGCAGGGCGACGGGCCCGTGCCGGCCCCGCGCGCGGCCTCGCCGAAATACCGTCAGCTGCAGCAGCGCATGTTGGAAGAACTCAGCGCACTGTCCCATGCACTGAAGGATTCAGTGCCTTTCCACAGCCCACGCTACATCGGCCACATGTCATCGGACCTGCTGCTGCCCGGCCTGTTGGCGCAGATGCTGACGCTGCCCTACGACCCCAACAACATCAACACCGACTCCGGCGCGGTCACCATGCGCATGGAAATGGAGGTTGGCCTGCAACTGGCCCGCATGCTCGGCTGGCCCGACGATGTCAGGCAGCCGGATTGTGCCTTCGGCCACCTGACCTCCGGCGGCACCACCGCCAACTACCAGGCGCTGCGCCTGGCCATGTCACTGAAGGCCTGGCCGGTGGCGCTGCGTGCTGCCAAGGTGCCGGACATTCCCCTGCCGGAGGATGACGACGCGGCGTTCAACTGCGGTCCCGACGCCGGCATCGCGCTGTTCCAGCAATGGCAGGCGTGGATTGCCGCGCTTCCGCCCGCTGACCGCCAGCGGTGGCGTGCCCGGGTCACTGGGCAGCAGGTCGAAACACTGGGCCTGAACGAATTCTTCGCCCGCCATCCCACGCTTCGCGTTCCGCAGGTGCTGGCATCGTCGACCGTGCATTATTCCTGGAACAAGGGCATGAAGCTGGTCGGCCTGGGCAAGGCACAACTGCGGCTGCTGCGCACCCAGGGCATGCGACTGGACATCGAGGCCCTGGACGAAGCGCTGCGCGACTGCGCGCGTACGCGCCAGCCGGTGTTGATGGTCGTGGCCGTGCTGGGCAGCACCGAGTACGGCAGCATCGACCCGGTGGAGGCGATATGCGATGCCCGTGATCGCTCGACCCGGGCAGGGCTGGGCCTCAGCGTGCACGTGGATGCGGCATGGGGCGGCTATCTTGCCAGCGTATTCCGCCATGAAAGCGGGGCGTTGCGGTCGTTGCAGGAAATGCGCGCAGAGTATCGCGACTTCCCGCAGCCCTATGTCTACCGCGCGTTCGAGGGCCTGGCCCGGGCAGATTCGGCCACCGTGGATCCGCACAAACTGGGGTACCTGGCATGCGGCGCAGGCGCCTTCGTCTGCCGTGACAACCGCGCGATGCCCTTGCTGGCCGAACAGGCCGACTACGTGTTCGCCGGCGATCCCGCGGCCGGCTACATCGGTCAGTACGCGCGCGTGGGGCAGTTCACCCCGGAGGGCTCGCGACCGGGCGCGATGGCTGCGGCGGCCTACGTCAGCCAGCGCGTACTGCCGCTGGACCATGCCCATTTCGGCGTGCTGGCCCGTCGCACCCTGCTGGCCCCCGAATTTTTCACGGACCAGGTGACGGACTTCGCCGAACGCGTTCGCGACGTGGCCGAAGTGCTGGTGCCGTGCGAGCCGGACAGCAACCTGGTGTGCCTTGCGTTGAACCCGCAGGGCAATCGCTGCATCGATGCGGCCAGCCGATTCGTGCAGCAGCTGCATGATCGGCTCAGGCCTGATCCGTTGGGAAATGGCCGCTGTCCGGCCTTCCTCGCTTCCAGCACCAGTCTGCGCGAGCAGGCAGTGGGCAGGCGGGACATGCGGCGCATCCTGCGCCAGCTCGGCCTGGACGGGGGCGAGGCCGGCAGCTTTGGCAGCCTGTCCATCCTGCGCCACTCGCTGATGAATCCCTTCCTGCTGCGTGCCGAGGCTGCAGGGGAGGCGAACAACCCCATCACGCAGTATTTCGTGCACCTGGAGGTGCTGGTGCGGGAACTGGCGGCGGGTCTGCGGTGATCCCGCCATGACGTGGGCTGGACCGCCACGGCGGTCACCCGTATACTGTCCCCCAGTATAGTTCCATGGCCGCTGCCCGATGCCGCATTCCGCTGAAGAAAAGAAGAAGGTCCTGGCCCGCGTGCGGCGCATTCGCGGCCAGTGCGATGCACTGGACCGCGCGCTGGAATCCGGCGCGGACTGCGGCCCGGTGCTGCAGCAGATCGCGGCCATCCGCGGTGCGGTGAACGGGCTGATGTCCGAGGTCATGGAAGCGCACCTGCGCGAGGAATTCGGCCAGCCTGCAGCGTCCGACGCGCAGCGTGCCGAGCGCGTGCGCGACATGGGCGCGCTGATCCGTTCCTACCTGAAATGAACCGTGCCCGCCGCGTGCGGGCGCTCGTCAACACGCGCGCAACACGCGCCTGCCTACCCTTGTCCTTGCCCGTCCCCTGGAGAACCCACCATGAAGTCCCGCGCCGCCGTAGCCTTTGGTCCTGGCCAGCCACTGAAGATCGTCGAGATCGACGTCGCCCCGCCGAAGAAGGGCGAGGTGCTGGTCAAGATCACCCACACCGGCGTCTGCCACACCGATGCGTTCACCCTGTCCGGTGATGACCCGGAAGGCTTGTTCCCGGCCGTGCTGGGCCATGAAGGCGCCGGCATCGTGGTGGAAGTGGGCGAGGGCGTGACCAGCGTGCAGCCGGGCGACCACGTGATCCCGCTGTACACCGCCGAGTGCGGTGAATGCCTGTTCTGCAAGAGTGGCAAGACCAACCTGTGCGTGGCCGTGCGGGCCACGCAGGGCAAGGGCGTGATGCCCGATGGCACCACCCGCTTCAGCTACAACGGCGAGCCGATCTACCACTACATGGGCTGCTCGACCTTCAGCGAATACACCGTAGTGGCCGAAGTATCGCTGGCCAGGATCAACCCGGATGCCAATCCGGAACACGTCTGCCTGCTCGGCTGCGGCGTCACCACCGGCATCGGCGCGGTACACAACACCGCCAAAGTGCAGGAAGGCGACAGCGTGGCGGTATTCGGGCTGGGCGGCATCGGCCTGGCGGTGATCCAGGGCGCACGCCAGGCCAAGGCCGGGCGCATCATCGCCATCGACACCAACCCGTCCAAGTTCGAACTGGCGCGTGAGTTCGGTGCCACCGACTGCGTCAACCCGAGCGAGCACGAGGCGCCGATCCAGCAGGTGGTCGTGGAAATGACCGGCTGGGGCGTGGACCACAGCTTCGAGTGCATCGGCAACGTCAACGTGATGCGCGCTGCACTGGAATGCGCGCACCGTGGCTGGGGCCAGTCGGTGGTGATCGGCGTGGCCGGCGCCGGCAAGGAGATCTCGACCCGTCCGTTCCAGCTGGTCACCGGCCGTACCTGGAAGGGCAGCGCGTTCGGCGGGGTGAAGGGACGCAGCCAGCTGCCGGGCATGGTCGAAGATGCGATGAAGGGCGATATCGAACTGGCGCCGTTCGTCACCCACACCATGGAACTGGAAAAGATCAACGAAGCCTTCGACCTGATGCATGAAGGCAAGTCGATCCGTTCGGTCGTGCACTTCTGATCGGGGGCCACAGCATGCAACGCATTGAACACCGCGCCTGTTCCGGCGGCTGGCAGGACGTCTACCAGCACCGTTCGGAGGTGCTGGACTGCGAGATGAAATTCGCGGTCTACCTGCCACCGCAGGCCGCCACGCAGAAGCTGCCGGTGCTGTACTGGCTGAGTGGGCTGACCTGCAACGAGCAGAACTTCATCACCAAGGCCGGTGCACAGCGCTACGCCGCCGAGCACGGCATCATCCTGGTCGCGCCGGACACCAGTCCGCGCGGCGATGAGGTGGCCGATGCGGAAGGCTACGACCTGGGCAAGGGCGCGGGGTTCTACCTCAATGCCACGCAGGAACCGTGGGCGCGCCACTACCGCATGCACGACTACATCGTGGAGGAGCTGCCGGCGCTGATCGAAGCGCATTTCCCGGCAAGCGATGTGCGCGGCATCAGCGGCCATTCGATGGGCGGTCACGGCGCGCTGGTGCTGGCACTGCGCAATCCTGGCCGCTACCGCAGCGTATCGGCGTTCTCACCGATCGTGGCGCCCAGCCAGGTGCCATGGGGCGAGAAGGCGTTCAGCGCCTACCTGGGCACCGATCGCAGCGCGTGGGCGCAGTGGGATGCCACCGAACTGGTGGCCACCGCGACCGAGCGTCTGCCGCTGCTGGTGGACCAGGGCGACGCCGATGAGTTCCTCGGCGGGCAATTGCAGCCGCAGCGCCTGCAGGCGGCCTGCGAAGCGGCCGACCATCCGCTGCAGCTGCGCCTGCAACCCGGTTACGACCACAGTTATTACTTCATCGCCAGCTTCATCGGTGATCACATCGCGCACCACGCCAAGGCGCTGTGATCGGGTAGCGCCGGGCATGGCTCGGCGCTACGGGACAGAGTATGAGCTTCCTGGTCAGTCGTCGTTTTCTTCGGCGGCTTCACGACCCTGCTGGCGGATCAGCGCTTCTTCGCGTGCATCGTTGATGGCGTGGCGGACACTGTCCAGGTCGATGGTGGTTTCATCGTGGACGAAGGTGCCGGTCAGCGGCGAATCGGGCAGCAGGTCACCGGCTTCGAACAGCGCCCACATCTCTTCGCCGTACCAGGTGTCGAGCAGCTCCGGGGCAAAGCGCCCCAGGTAGGCGGTGAGATTGTTGACGTCGCGCAGCAGCATGCTGCGCGCGGCATTGTTGCCTGCGGCACTGACCACCTGCGGGAAATCGATCACCACCGGGCCCTGCGGGTCCACCAGCACGTTGTACGGTGACAGATCGCCGTGGATCAGGCCGCAGCACAGCATGCGCACGACCTGGCGTACCAGCACCTGGTGGTAATCGCGTGCCTGGTCCGGCGCCAGTTCCACTTCGCCCAAGCGCGGGGCGGAGAAGCCCTCGGCATCGGTGACCAGTTCCATCACCAGCACGCCGTGATAGTAGCCATGCGGCTCGGGGACGCGGACACCGGCGTCGCGCAGCTGGTACAGCGCGTCCACTTCGGTGTTCTTCCAGGCGGTTTCCTGCTGCTTGCGGCCGTACTTGCTGGCCTTGCCCACGGCACGGGCTTCGCGGCTGCCACGCACCTTGCGGCCTTCCTGGTACTGCACGCGCTGCTGGAAGCTGCGCTGTGCCATGTCCTTGTAAACCTTCGCGCAACGCACATCGTCACCGCTGCGTACCACGTACACAGCCGCTTCCTTGCCACTCTTCAGTGGGCGCAGCACTTCATCGATCACGCCGTCGTCGATCAGCGCCTGCAGGCCTTGGGGGGTCTTCACATAACCTCGGTGGGACGGCCGGCGCCAACGGCGGGCCTGAAAGGGGGGTGATTTTCGCACCTTCCTGACCCGGCGGCCACCTGCCCCTTCCTGCGGAAGACGCCGGGCCTGGCGCGGCGTTACGAGCGGACGTCGTGCAGGGTCCAGTGCGGGCCGGCGAGCAGGCGCAGGCGTTCCTTCAGGATCTCGCCCTTGATCGTGGTGCGGGCTTCAAGCTTGATCTGCAGGTCGTCCTGGCTGCCGGTCACGCTGGCGGCAGGGTCGGTGACGCCCCACTGTTCGGGCACCGCGTCCGGATCGGACTGCTTGGCCTTCCACTTCTCGAACAGCGTCGGGTTGGCCAGGGCAGCCTGGAGTTGCTCGGCGAAGCCCTCGGCACCATGGGCGGTGAAAGCAAGTTCGGCATCGCTGCCGCGGGCCTTGGCCGGGTCCGGCAGGCTGATGTAGTACGTGGTCATTGGCATCTCCGTTCAAGGGTGCAAGCGTTGCAGGCGGCCGGTGCACGGTGCGTGCAGGACCGCCGCAGGCTACTCATTCGAAGCGGTGCGGTCCATCGGCGAAACCGACCGTCAATGCCCCCTTGCCCACGTTGACCATGCCGGTCAGGCTCATCACCGTTTCCAGCACCGCCACGCCGTGGTCGCTGCAGACCTGGCGCAGCGCATCGTAGCCGGGCAGGTCGCGCAGTTCGTCCAGTTCGCCGCCGTAGCTCAGGCATACCGCCGGGGTCATCAACCCGGCGCGTACGCGCTGGCCGACCACCTCGAACAGCTTGGTCACCGCGTTGTCGAAGCCCTTGATCTTGGCCACCGGGCCGGTCTCGCCGCGGTAGCCGTGCAGCACCGGCTTGATGTCCAGTGCACTGCCCAGCGCGGCGCTGATCAGGCCGACGCTGCGATCCCCTTTGTGGCGGGCGCGGGCGCGCATGTAGTACAGGTCGCGGGTGATCATGTAGCCATGCACGTTGCCGGCCAGTTCTTCCAGCCGCTCGCGGATCTGCTGCACGCTGGCGCCGCTGTCGCGCAGCCGCACCGCTTCGACGGCGGTCACGGCCTGGGCGGCGAACAGGTTCTGGGTGTCGATCACCCGCAGCGCGAACGGCGAATTGAAACCTGCCGCCTGGCGCACCGGTTTGTAGTCGTTGAGGATGGCGAAGCTGGCCTGCAGCGCGTTGTCGTGGATCGGGCTGCGGGTCTTGGTGATGGTCATGCAGAACACATGGTCGTAATCGATCACCAGGCGCTGCAGGAACAGGTCGCGGATCTGCTGGACGCTGAAGGGGATGGTCTCCGCCTCCGCGCCGTTCTCGGCCACGTGGGCATGCAGGAAGCTGAGCGTGGCCTGTTCGTCGCGATGGTCGGCGAGAATGGCTTCGCCGATCCGCACCGTGATCGGCAGCAGGACGATGTTGTGCTGGGTGATGAAGTCCTGCGGCAGGTCGCAGGCCGAGTCAACGACGATTCCGATGCGCATTCGCAGGCCCCCTCCAGGCGCGTTTACCGCTTCATAAGCGTGAAACGTATCGCACTTTTGGCCATTCCGCGCGTGCCATCGGCGTCCGGGTGTCCAGCGGCTGCGGTGCACCGCAGCCGGCCGGGTGGTGTCCTTGGGGCCCGGGCCCGGGGCAGGTCAGGGCTGCGCCGTGCGCGGCAGGTAACGGTCGCGCAGTTCGGTCTGGCGCGAACGCATCGGCATCGCGCGTCCGCCCAGCCACACCTGCTCGGCATAATGCGCCACGTCCAGTGGATCGCCTCCCCACAGCACCAGGTCGGCCAGCTTGCCCGGCTCGATGCTGCCGATGCGGTCGCCCACACCCAGCGCCTGCGCCGGTACCCGGGTCAGGCCGGCCAGTCCGTCGGCCCACGGCAAGCCATGCGCCACCGCGTTGCCCGCCAGCTGGCGCACCTTGCGCGCGTTGTGCGAGGCATCGCCGCCCTGGGTGAAGCTGACCTCCACTCCGGCCTTGCGCAGGCGGGCGGCATTTTCCAGGGTCGCGCCGATCTGGTCGAAGGTGGTCGGCAGGTTGCCCAGCGCATCGACGAAGACCGGCACGCGGGCCTGGGCCAGTTCGGGTGCCAATTGCCAGGCCTCGGCGCCGCCGGCGATGGCGATCTTGACCTTCTCGCGTGCCGACCAGCGCAGCAGCTGGCGGATGTCCGAGGCACGGTCCACTTCGATGATGATGCGGCCCTTGCCGCCCAGGTAATCGGCCAGCGTGCGCCGGCCGGCGGGGGTCAGCAGGGCATGCGGGGAATCACTGCCGAGGCGGCCACGGGCCTCGTCGACGGCCTGCTGCAGCAGCATCCACTGGGCTGCGCGGGACTTGCCGGTCAGCTCTGCCGCGGCCGATCCCAGCCGCAGGTACAGGGCGCGCGGACCGATCGGATCGGCACTGCCATCCAGCCGGATCACGCCGCCCTGGCCGGCGATGAAGCCGCCGCCGGTGTGCGCGCCCAGCGCGGTGAAGCCGATGCCTTCCACGCGTGCCACCGGAACCAGGATCGAGGCCGGGTTGTAGGCCAGGGTGACGTCGAACTCCGGCCGCAACGGCTGCTCGCCGAGGGTCAGGGTGCTGTCCACCGTGCTCTCTTCGCCGGATACTTCCTCGATGCCGATTTCGGTGATGCCACCGAACAGCGCGGGCGTCAGCGGACGGCCCTGGGCCTCCACCACCGCCACGCCGGCCGGTGCGGCAAGGCCGCTGCCTACCGCCTGGATGACACCGCCGCGCACCAGCACATCGGCATTGGACAGGCTGCCGCGCGCGCTGGCGGTATGCACGGTCGCGTTGCGGATCAACAGGTCCTGCGCGGTGGCGGGCAGCGCGGCCAGGCCCAGCAGCAGGGCGAGGGCGTGCGCGGTCTTGATGCGTGCACCGATCATCAGCGCACCTCCTGGCCGAGACGGAAATCAGACACCGGTTTGCTGCGCGGATCGGCCCGATCGTAGTACTGATGACCGTCGATGAAGACCTGGTCGGCCAGCGCATAGGAACTGAAGGGGTTGCCGTTCCACACCACCACGTCGGCGTTCTTGCCCGCTTCCAGGGTGCCGGTCTTGCCTTCGATGCCGAGCGCCTTGGCCGCATTGGCGGTCATCCAGGTGATGGCGCGTTCTGGCGCGATCGCCGGCATGTCGGCGCGGCGCGCGGCGGCGATCACCTTGGCCGCTTCCTGGTTCAGGCGCTGGATGCCTTCAGGGGAGTCCGAATGCACGATGGCGCAGCTGTTGGCAGGGCGATCGACGAGCGCGATGTTCTCCTGGATGCCGTCGAAAGCTTCCATCTTGAAGCCCCACCAGTCAGCCCACAGCGCGCCGCAGACGCCTTCCTGGGCCAGTCGGTCGGCCAGCTTGTAGGCTTCCACGCCGTGGTGGAACGCGGCGATCCTGAACCCGAACTCATCGGCCAGGTCGAGCATGGTGGCCATCTCGTCGGCGCGGTAGCAGTGGATGTGCACGCGGATGTCGCCCTGGATCGCGCCGGCCAGCGTGTCCAGTTTCAGGTCGCGCTTGCCGCCGCTGTCGCCGCTGCTGTCTTCCTTGTCGCCGCCGAACCAGCGCTTGCGCTTGGCCGGCTTGGCGGTGTTCTTGGCGATGTAGTCGCTGGCATCGATGAAGGCGGCGCGGTAGCCGGCCACGTTGCCCATCCGGGTGCCCGGTGCGGTGCCCTTGCCGCCGTACACGCGCTTGGGATTCTCGCCGCAGGCCATCTTCAGCCCCCACGGCGCACCGGGGAATTTCATCGCCTGGTAGGTGGTGGTGGGTACGTTCTTGAGCACCACGCCGCGGCCGCCGACCAGGTTGGCCGAACCGGGCAGCACCTGCATGCTGGTCACCCCGCCGGCCAACGCCTCGGCGAAACCGGGATCCTGTGGCCACACCGAATGTTCGGCCCAGACGTTGGCGGTCACCGGCGCGGTCATCTCGTTGCCATCGCTGTGCGCGCTGACGCCGGGGCTGGGATACACGCCCAGGTGCGAGTGCACGTCGATCAGGCCGGGGGTCACCCAGCGCCCGTGCGCGTCGATGCGGCGCACCTCGCTGCCCGCCTGCAGGGCACGGCCGACCTCCACCACTTTTCCGTCGCGCAGCAGCACGTCCGCATCGTCCAGGCGCTGCCCGGTGCCGGTCAGCACGGTGGCGTTGTGGATCAGCACGGCCTCGCTGCTGCGCGGCTGGTAGGTGCTGGGATACGGATCCTGGATGAAGCGCGAAGCGCCGGTGGCCGGCGCAGCGGCCAGCGACAGCAGCGCCAGGCCGATGCCGGCGCGCCGCAGGTTGTACATGGAGTCCCCGTGAGCATGGTGGTGCAGGCCGCTGACGCTAACGGACTATCGCCCTGCTTGCCAAGTGACCTTCGGCCTGGCGTTGCCAACGTATGCGGCGGGACGGTGAAAGCGCGCCTGCATATTTGCGGTAATCTCGGGCAGCGATGGCCCCAAGCGCTGTCCGCCGTGTGGGTCGCCGCGAGCTGCAATGGCCGCGCGCACCCAGGATGAACCACGTAATCAAGGAATAGATCCAACCATGATCCGTACCACGTTGTTCCGTACTTCTTCTTCGTCGCGACGCCCCCTTCCTTCGTTGCTTGCGTCGGCCATCGCCGGATCCTTGCTGGTGGCTGCCGCGATGCCTGCACTGGCGCAGCCGCAGGATGCGCAGCTTGACCGGTACCAGCAGCTGCGCAGCGTGCAGGCAGCTGCCGCATCGGTGCCTTCGGCCAGCGTTGCGCGTTCGGCTGCGACCGCACTGGCAGCGGCCACCGAAACCGCTCCGGTAATGGGCACCGCTGGCAACCGCGAAAGCTGGCAGACCGACGAGTTCCAGGTGGATTGGGGCCTGGCTGCGATGAACGCCGATGCCGCCTATGCGCGCGGCTTGACCGGCCAGGGGATCCGGCTGGGCGTGTTCGACAGTGGCAGTGGCCTGGCGCACGATGAGTTCGCCGGCAAGAACCACAGCAGCATCCGCATCGCCGACCTGCTGCCCGATGGCACCTCGTGCACCAACGTCAACGCGTTGTGGGGGCCGGATGCCTGCTTCGCCAGTGACGGTGATGTGGTGGCGCTGGAGGCCATCGGCTTCGATTACGGCCTGACCGAGGAAGACATCGCCTTCCTGATCGGTGCCGGTGCGCCGTACGGCCTGACCTTCAACACCCATGGCACGCATGTATCGGGCACCATCGCCGCCAACCGCGATGGCAGCGGCATGCATGGCGTCGCCTTCGGCGCGGACCTGGCCGCGGCCAAGCTGTTCTTCGACAGCTATGTCGAGTGGTACCTGGGATCGGACAATTACTACCGCCAAGGCGCTGTGTTCCCGCAGGTCGGACCGAGCGAACATGCCTTCGCCAGCATGTATTCGCAGATGAACGCCCAGGGCGTGCGCGCGATCAACCACAGCTGGGGCCTGGGCAGCGAGCCGGAGACCGTCGAGCAGTTCGATGAGATCTACAACCACGAAGGCGACCGCGCCTATCTGGATATCTTCGCCGAAGGCTCGCGCCAGGCCGGCATGATCCAGGTGTGGGCAGCCGGCAACTCCGCCGCCTACAACCCCAGCCCGGAAGAGGCTCCGCTGGCCGGCGTGTATGCCACGCTGCCGCGCGCCTTCGCGGACATCGAACCGTACTGGCTTGCCGTGGTGAACCTCGACCAGAACCTGCAGCTGAGCGACCTGTCGCACCGCTGCGGGCTGGCGGCGAACTGGTGCCTGGCCGCGCCGGGCAGCGACATCATTTCCACCTCGTACGGTTCGGAAGGACTGGAAGGCCAGCTGGCCACCGATGACAACCAGAACGTGCTGCTGGACGTACTGCAGCGCGTGCCCAGCTACACCTACGAACAGATGAGCGGCACCTCGATGGCGGCCCCGCACGTCACCGGCGCGCTGGGCCTGCTGTTCGAACGTTTCCCGTACCTGGACAACGCGCAGGTGCGCGACGTGCTGCTGACCACCGCCACCGACCTGGGCACCGAAGGCGTGGACGATGTCTACGGCTGGGGCCTGGTGAACCTGGAAAAGGCCATCGAGGGCTATGGCCAGCTGCGGGTGGACACCCACGTGGTCATGAACACCGCGGCCGGCGGCCTGAAGGTGTGGGAAGGCGATGCGTGGGACGACTGGACCAACGACATCGGCGGCCCCGGTGCGCTGACCAAGTCCGGCAGCGGCTGGCTGCGCCTGAGCGGTGACAACAGCTTCAATGGCGTGGTGCTGCGCGAAGGCATCCTGGAGCTGGACGGCGTCAACACGCTGACCGATGCGGTGGTGGTGCAGGGTGGCCAGCTGCGTTTGAACGGCAGCCTGGTGGATACCGACCTGGATGTTCGCGGCGGCAGCGGGCTGGTCGCCGCAGGCGCGCTGCTGGAGGGGGCATCGCTGTCGATCAACGGCGGCATGCTGTCATTCAACGGCACGCAGACCGGCGGTTCCACCGTGGTGGGGGCCAATGGCCTGCTGCAGGGCATCGGTACGCTGGGCGATACGCGCGTGGCCGGCATCATCGCGCCGGGCAACTCGATCGGCACGCTGACCATCGATGGCGATTACGTGCAGACCGCCAGCGGCGTCTACCTGGCCGAACTGTCGCCGGATGGCAGCAGCGACCTGCTGCGCGTCAGCGGTACCGCCTCGCTGGATGGCACGCTGAAGGCGCTGCCGGAAGCGGGCATCTACTACCTGGGCGAGCAGTTCAACGTCATCCAGGCCGATGGCGGGGTGCAGGGCCGGTTCGCCACCACCGACTTCAGCGCGTTCTCGCCGTTCCTGCAGTTCGGCGTGGGCTACGGCAGCAATGGCATCAACATCGAGGTCACCCGTGGCCAATTGCTGGCCAGTGCGGCGACCACCGCCAACCAGCGCGCGGTGGCCGGTTCGGCTGATGCGCTTGGCGTGGACCAAGGCCTGCCGAAGCCGTTGACCCTGCTGTTCCCACAGCAGGTCGGTGCGGCGTTGGATGGCCTGAGCGGTGAACTGCATGCCGCCACGCCGCTGGCGCTGGTGGAAAGCAGCCGTTACATACGCGATGCGGCACTGAGCCGTGCGGTAGGCGCACGTTCGCCGCAGGACGACGGCAGCCAGGCCACCGGTGCGTGGGTGCAGGCCATCGGCGGCAGCGGCAATCTGGATGGCGATGCCAACACGGCACGTACCCGGTCCAACACCAGCGGCTTGCTGGTCGGCATCGATCGTGACATCGGCGGCTGGCAGCTCGGCCTGCTGCTGGGCAACGGCCGCACCGACACCAAGCAGGCGCAGGGGCGCTCGGCCAAGGCGCGCATCGACAACACCCACGTGGGCCTGTACGCCGGCCACAGCTGGGGCGCGTTCGGTCTGCGTGGTGGCCTCGGTTACAGCCGGCATGACATCGACAGCAGCCGCCAGGTGGCCTTCGCCGGCTACGGCGACGCGCTGGTTGCCAGCTACGAGGCGAAGACGAAGCAGGCCTTCATCGAAGCCGGTTACCGTTTCGGCGGCACCCAGGGCGGACTGGAGCCGTACCTGCAGCTCGCCCGTGTCGAAGTAGACGTGGACGATGTGCGCGAGCAGGGCGGTGCAGCCGCATTGACCGGCCGGGTGGCCGACACCGCGACCACCGTGGCCACCGCCGGCGTGCGTTTCGACAAGGGGCTCAAGGCAGCGTTCCAGCAGGACGCGTGGCTGCATCTGGTGGGCGGGGTGGGCTATCGCCGCGCCTCTGGTGACCGCGATGGACTGGCGCAGCTGGCCTTCGAGGGCGGCAGCAGCTTTGCCGTCAGCGGCGCGCCGATCGCCGACAGCGCGGTGGTGGCGGAGCTGGGCCTGTCGGCGTGGTTGAGCCCGCGCCAGCAGCTGGAACTGGGCTACAACGGCCAGTTCGGCGATGAAAGCCGCGACCATGGGGTCAATGCACGCTGGTCGGTGCGGTTCTGATCTACGCCTGATCCATGCGTGATCGAGGGCGGCCCACGGGCCGCCCTTTCTGTTTCCGCACCGGCGATGCTCGACTCTGTGGCGCGCCTCTCGCAGAATCGTGCCCTGACGTTCGCCAAGACCGCCACATGAAGACCAAGCAGGACATCGTCGACAACTGGCTGCCGCGCTACACCGGCGTGCCATTGGACCAGTTCGGCCAGCACATCCTGCTGACCAACTTCAGCGGCTACCTGCATGCCTTCGCGCAGCTGACCGGCGCACCAGTGGTGGGCCTGGACCGGCCGATGGCCAGCGTCACCGCCGATGGCATCAGCATGATCAACTTCGGCATGGGCAGCCCGAACGCGGCCATCATCATGGATCTTCTTTCCGCGGTGATGCCCAAGGCGGTGTTGTTCCTGGGCAAGTGCGGTGGGCTCAAGCGCAAGAACCAGCTGGGCGACCTGGTGCTGCCCATCGCGGCGATCCGCGGTGAAGGCACCTCCAGTGATTACCTGCCGCCGGAAGTGCCGGCATTGCCGGCGTTCGCGCTGCAGCGGGCGGTCAGCACGATGATCCGTGACCTCGGCCACGACTACTGGACCGGCACCGTGTTCACCACCAACCGGCGCGTATGGGAGCACGATGAAGCCTTCAAGGAGCGTCTGCGCAGCATGCGCTGCATGGCCATCGACATGGAGACCGCCACCGTGTTCGCGGCGGGCTTCGCCAACCACATCCCGACGGGGGCCTTGCTGCTGGTCTCCGACCAGCCGATGATCCCCGATGGGGTGAAGACCGAAGCCTCCGATGCCAAGGTGAGTTCGCAGTTCGTGGACAACCATATCCAGATCGGCATCGAGGCCTTGAGGCTGATCCGGCGCAATGGCAAATCGGTCCGCCACCTGCGGTTCGACGAATGATCGGCAATGGGCAGGGCGCCCCGATGCAGCCCGTGGAGCAGGATATGCAGACCGCAGCGCAGGTAGTGGCGTTCTGGAACGAGGCAGGGCCGGCGAAATGGTTCGCGCGCGACGACGCCTTCGACGCGCGCTTCCGTGCGCTGTTCCTGGAGGAACACCATGCGGCCGCCTCGCGGGCCCGCGAGCACTGGCTGTCCAGCGCCGAAGGGGCGCTGGCGCTGATGCTGCTGCTGGACCAGTTCCCGCGCAACTGCTTCCGCGGCACCGCCCATTCGTATGCCACCGATGGGCTGGCCCGGCATTACGCGATGCGCGCGGTGGAAGAGGGCCTGGACCTGGAGCTGCTGCCCAAGCTGCGGGCGTTCGTCTACCTGCCGTTCGAACACTCCGAAGAGCTGCAGGACCAGGACCGTTCGGTGGCGATGTTCGACGTGCTCGGCGACAAGCAATACCTGCAGTTCGCCGAGCTGCACCGCGACATCATCCGGCGCTTCGGGCGCTTCCCGCACCGCAATGCGGTGCTGGGGCGGATGACCACGATGGAAGAAATGGATTTCCTGGCCGAGGGCGGCTTCGCGGGTTGAGGCGCTGCAACGGAAAACGCCGGCGGATGCCGGCGTTTTCCAGATCGTTACGGGACTGCGTGAAACGCCGGATCAGTACTTCGGCACGCCGTTGTCGACCTCGTCGGACCAGGCATCGATGCCGCCGGTCACGTTGTGCACCTTGGTGAACCCCAGTGCACGGAACTGTTCGGCCGCCTGCGCGCTGCGACCGCCGTGGTGGCACAGGAAGGCCAGCGCAGTGTCCTTGGGCAGGGCTTCCAGCTCGGCACGGCCATTGCCATCGAAGACCTTGAACGGCACGCCGACGGCGGCGATCGAACGCTCTTCGGACGGACGTACGTCCACCAGCAGCACGGTGCCGGCACGCACCAGGTCGTCGGCGTCGCGCACCGACAGTTCGGTGATGGCCTTGGGGGCGTTCGGGTTGTCGATCGCCAGGCCCTTGCCGCGGATGTCATCCACCCAGTCGATGGTGATGCCGTCGGCGCGCCGCGCGCTGGCCAGGTCGAACTGCACGCGCAGGCCATTGGATTCGGCCGCGATCGCGCCCTCGTCGAACGGGGCCAGCTGGAAGTTCGGCTGGAAGCGGGCATCGATGCCCAGCTGCAGGGCCGCACCGGGCGAGTCAGCCAGGGCACCCTTGAGCATTTCCACGGCGGCCGGGGTCACGGTGATGGACGGCGGCGTGCGGTCCGGGGCGGCCAGGCCGAGCACGCTGCTCAGCTCACCGCTGGAGGCCATCTGCAGGATGATGTCGCTGCCACCGACCAGCTCGCCGTCGATGTACAGCTGCGGGATGGTCGGCCAGTCGCCGTACTGCTTGATGCCTTCGCGGATCTCCTGATCGGCCAGCACGTTGACGTGGCCGAACTCCACGCCCAGGTCCTGTAGTGCGCCGACGGCCTTGGCCGAGAAGCCACACTGCGGCATGGACGGCTGGCCCTTCATGAACAGCACGACGCGGTCGTTGGCGAGGAGGGTTTCGATGCGCGAACGCAGGGCGGGATCGAGGGACATGGCGGTGGAAATCCGGTGATATCGAACCGCTGATTCTACCCCCCGTGGCATCATGGGGCATGACCACGGTAGAAACGCTGCATTGCCCCCCCCGCTGGCCCTGGCGCGCGCTGCTGGGCTTCGCGCTGTCCCAGCTGCTTGCCCTGGCGGTGTGGATCCTTGCCGGCTGGGGCTGGGGACTGGCCCTGCTGCTGGCCAGCCATGCGCTGTTCCTGCTGCCGGTATTCCTGCCCAACTGCCGCTTCTACACCCCGGTCACCAGCCGCCTGGCCGAGGCCGGCGAGGCGGTCTGGCTGACCATCGATGACGGCCCCGGAAGGGATACGCCCGCCGTGCTTGACCTGCTTGACCGCTACCAGGCCAAGGCGACCTTCTTCCTGGTGGGCGAGCGCGCGCTGGCCCATCCGGAGCTGGTGCGCGAGCTGATCCGCCGCGGCCATGACGTGGGCAATCACAGCCACAGCCACCCGCAGGCCCGCTTCTGGCGGCTGGGACCGGTGGCCATGGCCCGCGAGATCGGCCACTGCCAGCAGGCGCTGCAGGCGATCACCGGGCGGCCCACGCGCTGGTACCGCTCGGTGGTGGGCATGACCAATCCGTTCGTGGGGCCGGTGGTGCAGCATCTGGGGCTGACCCGGGTGGGCTGGAGTGCGCGCGGTTTCGATGGGGTGGACTGCACACCCGCGCAGGTGCTGGCGCGGCTGCTGCCGGACCTGAAGCCCGGCGCGATCGTGCTGCTGCACGAAGGCAGTGGACACGGCCACAACCTGCAGATCATCGAAGGGGTGCTGCAGGCACTGCACGAGCGCAGGCTGCAGGCGCGGTTGCCGGCAGGCCCCTGACGCGGCAGGTCAGCGCGCCACGGGTGGGCGCCTGGCCACCAGCAGCCAACTGTTGAAGGGAGTGCGCCCGTGCAGTGCGCGCGGCGCTTCGGCGACCAGGCCGGCCTTGTCGAGCAGGCGTTGCAGCGCACCGGCGGTTGGATAGTGGCGTGGGCGGGTACGCATCCAGCCGGACAGCCAGCCCAGCCGGTCGGTCAGGCGCGTGGCGCGGTCGCGGCCATCGCCGGTATCCAGCGGACTGCGCAGTACCAGTGTCCCGCCGGGCGCCACGCGCGCGGCCGCCGCCTGCAGCAGGCTGGCCTGGGCGTGTGCATCCAGGTAGTGCAGCACGTCCAGCACAGCTACATGGCCGCTGTGGCGTGGCAGCGGCTGCTGGATGTCCAGGTGGCGCAGGTCCAGTGCGTGAAGTGCCGCGCGGCGGACCGCACGCGCACCGCGATCGATCTTGCCGGCGTCCAGGTCCACGCCCAGGTAGGGCTGCATTCGGCCGCGCAGGCGCGCGACGTGGCCCAGCAGGCCCAGCCCGCAGCCCAGGTCGAGCAGCGGCAGGTGATCGTCCGGCAGGGCCTGCAGCACGCCGTTGTAGAGCGGGTCGCTGCCGAGCTTGGCGCGCACGTAGTAGTAGGTGCTGCGGTTGCCCCAGCTGCGTTCCGGCAGGAAAGCGCGGGCGATGGCCGTTGCCTCGGCGGTGTCCAGCGAAGAGGCCGGCGGATGCGCCGTGGGCAGCGCGCCGGTCACCGGTTCAGCCGGCGGAGGCGAGCAGGCGCTCGGCCAGCGGCAGGGCCCGCTGCGCCCACAACGCATACATCCGCGCCGAAGGATGCAGGCCGTCGTCTGCGAGCATCGCCGCTTCCGCGCCGTGCTGGCGCGAGAGATCGGTGATGTCCACGTAGGCGATTCCGAGCGCGTTGCAGATCGCCTGCGCGGCATGGTTGTAGCCATCCAGCGCGTCGGCAATGGCGGCGCGGTCGCGATCGTGCGCGAACGGGGTGACGCCCCAGTCCGGGATGGACAGCACCAGCACCCGCGACGGCCTGCCGCCGGCAAACGCCAGCGCGCGCTGCAGCAGGGCGCTGAACTGCTGCTGGTACTCCTGCAGTGACCGACTGCGGTATTGGTTGTTGACCCCGATCAGCAGGCTGACGAAATCGAACGGACCGTCCGGTGCAACGGCATCGATGCCAGCGTCCAGCTCATCGGTGGTCCAGCCGGTGGTGGCGATGGTCCGTGGTTCCTGCAGCGCGATGCCGCGTGCGCGCAGCAACGCCGCCAGCTGATGCGGCCAGCGGCCGTCTGCCGGAACGCCTTCGCCAATCGTGTAGGAATCGCCCAAGGCCAGCCAGGTGAGTGCCATCGGAGTCAGGCGACGGCCGAGCGGCGCGGCTTCAGCGTTACCACTTTGCGGTTGGCTTCGGCGCGGCGTGCCAGTGCGCGGTCGATCCGCGAGAACACCTCGCGCATCACCGCCGCTTCGGGCAACAGGGTGACGCGGAAATGATGTCGGTAGGGCACGTTGAAACTGGAGCCGGGTACCACCAGCACGCCCTCGTCGTTCATCAGTTCCAACGCGAAATCGTGGTCGTCCAGGCCACGGGCCGCATCGCCGACCACGGCCGGGAAGGCATACAGCGCCCCGGCTGGCGCCACCAGCGAAAGGTGTTCGCTGGCCGCGCAGGCTTCGATCACCGCGCGGCGGGTCTCATACAGGCGGCCACCGGGGCTGCACAGCGGGGTGATCGTATCGGGACCGTTGACCGCCGCATCGATGGCGTACTGGCCAGGCACGTTGGCGCACAGGCGCAGCGCGCTGAGCAGGTCCATCGCGGCGCGGAACTCGCCCAGCCGCTCGGCTTCGCCGGACAGCATCGCCCAGCCCACGCGCCAGCCGCAGGCACGGTGCACCTTGCTCAGGCCGCTGAAGGTGATGCACGGCTGGTCACCCGCCAGCGGTGCCACGGGCTGGAAGACGGCGTCGTCGTACAGGATCTGGTCGTAGATTTCATCGACCATCAGCAGCAGGTTGTGCTTGCGCGCGATGGCGACGATGCGTTCGAGCAGTTCGCGCGAGTAACTGGCACCACTGGGATTGTTCGGGTTGATCAGCACGATGGCGCGGGTACGCGAGGACACCAGTGCTTCGATCTCGCTCGGGTCCGGCTGGAAGCCGTTTTCCGGGGCGCAGCGGTAATACACCGGGCGGCCGTCGTTGAGGATGGTCGCGGCCGACCACAGCGGGTAATCGGGCGAGGGCACCAGCACTTCGTCACCGGGATTGAGCAGCGCCCGCAACGACAGGTCGATCAGTTCGCTGACGCCGTTGCCGATGAATACCCGGTCCGGGTGCGCGTCGGGGGCGCCGCGACGCGCGTAGGCGGCCGCGATGGCCTCGCGTGCTTCCGGCAGGCCCTGCTGGTGGGTGTAGGGATCGGTGCGGCCCATGTCATCGGCGATGGCGCGCTGCAGGTGCTCCGGCGCGCGGAAGCCGAAGTTGCCGGGGTTGCCGATGTTCAGCTTGATCAGCGTGCGGCCCTGCGCTTCCAGTTCCCGCGCTCGCCGCGCCAGCTCTCCTCGGATCTCGTAGCGCACTTCGGAAAGGCGCTCACGGATGGCCAGGGGCTTGGGCGTGGGGGTGGACATGGCAGACGGGCCGTCGATGGGCGTGGAAGACCCATACTAGCTGAATTGCTGCGATGCATGGCAAGGGTCTCCGCCGGCCAGCGCCCACGCCCGCAAGGCGCGCTGCCGGTAGAATGCGGACGATGACCGATACCCCTGATTACCCCGCACTGCAGACCATTGGCTGGCCTTGGCCCGGCCCGCCCGCCAACGCCGACCAGGCGGACTGGCAGGCCGCGATGGCGACCCATCCACAGGCGCGGCCTGCGCGGGTGATCGAGCAGCATCGCACCCATTACGTGGTCGCCGATGGCCCGGACGCGTCGATCAAGGCCGAATCCCTGCCGGAATGGCAGCGTCCGCGCTTTCCCAGCCATGAGCGCCCCGCGGTGGGCGATTGGGTGCTGCTGGAGGGCGTGCGCATCGTCGCGCTGCTGCCGCGGCGCACCGCGATCAAGCGTGGCGCGGCGGGGGAGCATTACCACCAGCAGGTGATCGCGGCCAACGTCGATACGGTGTTCATCGTCTGCGGCCTGGATGCCGATTTCAATCCGCGGCGGATCGAGCGTTACCTGCTGCTGGTGGGCGGCGCCGAGCCGGTGGTGGTGCTGACCAAGGCCGACCAGACCGAGTACACCGAAGACGCGCTGGCGGTGCTGGAAGAATTGAAGGCGCAGGGCATCGCGCTGCGGGCGGTCAACGGGCTGGATCCGGCCAGCGTGGCGACCCTGCATCCGTGGCTGGGCGCGGGGCATACGGTGGTGCTGGTGGGCTCTTCGGGTGCGGGCAAGTCGACCCTGACCAATACCCTGCTCGGCGAGCAGCGGATGAAGACCAACACGGTGCGCTCCAACGATTCGCGCGGCCGCCACACCACCACGCATCGCGCGCTGATGCCGTTGCCGATGGGCGCCTGCCTGATCGACACGCCCGGCATGCGCGAGCTGAAGCCGACCGGCGAAGAGACGCTGGCCGAAGGCGGCTTCGCCGATATCGAAGCGCTGGCGGCACAGTGCCGGTTCCGCAATTGCCTGCACCAGCAGGAACCGGGGTGTGCGGTCCGTGCGGCGATCGAAGAGGGCGACATCGAAGAAACCCGCGTGTTGAACTACTTCAAGCTGAAGGAAGAAGTCGCTGCCGCAGCGGCAAAGCTGGCGGTACGCCAGGCTGAGACGGCGCAGGAACGCCGCACCGCGGCCCGTCGTGGCGCAGGCAAGGCGCCGCGCCGCCGGTAGTGACGGCCGCTGGCCGTCGTTGTGGGTGACGACCATCTTGTGGGTGACGACCGTTGGTCGTCACGCCGTTACCGCCTCAGGCTATAGTTCACCCATGGATCCAGGCGCGACGCTAGACCATGAAGTGGCCCACCATGCCGCGCTGGATGCGCGGCTGGTCGAGGCCGTAGGCGGCATCCGGCTGCTGGGACTGACCAGTTGGCCGGCGGCCCTGCAGTCCCCGTTCCTGGCCAGCGTGGCCAGTGGCCAGCCGCGGCTGCCCCAGGTGGATTACCCCAAGCTGGATTTCAGCGATGCGCGGCGCGCGTTGGCGGCGCTGACCGCCGAATGCGATGCCGACCATCCGCTGGGCCGTTACGTGCAGCAGTCCGCGCAGAGCTGGGACCTGGCCGCGCAGTTGCTGGAAGGGTTGGGCACCGCCGCAGTGGATGCGTGTTCAGTGCAGTTGTTCGGTTCGCCCGAGCAGCCGCTGCCCGGCAACGGGCCCAGCACGCGTGACGCCGCGCGTCATTTCATCCAGATCGCCGCCGAACTGGACCACGAGCTGCTGGCCCCGGAAGAGCAGGTCCCGGTCTCGGCTACCGCGCTGCAGCTGCAGTTGCAGAGTGACCTGGACGCGTTCTTCGAATCCCGCATCATCCAGGTGCAACTGGACCCCGGGCTGGTGTCCAAGGCCGCCGCCGGGCCGACCCGCATCCGCCTGCGCACCAGCGCCCGCTTCAGTGCGTACGATCGCGCACAGCTGTTCCACCACGAAGCGCTGGTGCACTCGCTGACGGCGTTGAACGGCCGGGAGCAGCATGTCCTGCCGAGCCTGGCATTGTCATCCCCGCGCGTCACCGCCACCCAGGAAGGCTTGGCCACCTTCGCCGAGCAGATCACCGGCAGCATCGACATCGAGCGGCTGAAACGCATCAGCCTGCGCACCGAAGCCATTGCGATGGCCCGCGAGGGGGCGGACTTCATCGAGGTGTTCCGCTATTTCTGCGATGCCGGGCAGAACCTCGAGGAGAGCTTCGCTTCAGCCCAGCGCGTGTTTCGCGGCGTTCCGCCCAGCGGCGGCATGGCTTTCACCAAGGACACGGTTTACCTGCGTGGACTGGTATCGGTGCATACGTTCTTCCGCCACATGTTGGCCGAAGACCGCCTGCAGGTATGCCGTTGGTTGTTCGCCGGCAAGATGACGCTGACCGATGCGATCACCTTCGCGCCGTTGTTCGAGGCGGGGATACTGCAGCCGCCGCGCTGGCTGCCGCACTGGGTGAGCCGGGCCAATGGGCTGGCGGGGATGCTGGCGTTTTCGTTGTTCGCCAATCGGATACGGATGGATCAGTTGTCACCGGAGTGACCGGGTCGAACGGGTGGGACCCTCTCGTGGCGGGCGTTTGACAGCAGGCTGCGTGTTGGCGACGGGCGGTGGGGCTGGTCGGGGGACGGCAGAAGCCGCATCCTGCGGGCCTCGTTTCGCGCCATCCATGGCGCTCAACGCCCCCGCCCAGCCCCACCGCCCGGCGCCCGGACAGATTCCGGTGGCCGCCCGCCACGCCATGCTCGGCGGCTTCTGCTTCTGCTTCTGCTCTTCTCCTCCCCAAACCCGGCGGCGGCAGCGCACTGTCCGGAGGCGGGGGAGGGTGATGCGTGGGACGCTGAGCCGCATGGATGCGGCGACGCAGCCTACACGGATGTACTTGCGGTGTGTCCCGCGCATTACCCTCCCTCGCCTCAACCCATGACCCAATGCGCCCCGCCGAAGACTAGAAATCAACCCCCACCGTCATGAACACCTGCCGCGGTGCGCTGGCGTGGATCGCATAACGGGTCCCGGTCGGATCGGTCGGCGCGAACGAACTCAACTGCCCTGCGTAGCGCTTGTTGGTCAGGTTGGTGGCGTTGAGCGATACCTTGATGTCGCGCAGGCCCATGCCCGGGCCGAAGGAATAGCCGAGGCCTGCATCGAAAGTGGTCACGCCCGGTACCGATTGGTCATTGGTATAGGTGTAATAGCGCTTGCCGGTGTACTTGGCGCGCACGCTGGCGAAGAAGCCGTCGCGGTTCCAGCTCAGTTCGCTGGACGCCATGCGCTGCGGCGTATCGACGGTGATCTTTCCCGCCACCGGTACGATCGCACCACCGGAGGTGTAGTCGTCCTCGTAGGTGGTCTTGTTCCACGACAGCGCGTTGTACCACTGCAGGCCGTCGACCGGCTTGAGGATGAAGGTCAGTTCGGCGCCCTGGCTCTTCACCGAGCCCACATTGATGAAGCGGGTGATGCATTCCGGCCGCGTGCCCACTTCGATGCTGGTGCAGGGGTTGAGCGACAGCAGGCGGTTGTCGAACATCACGTGGTAGGCCGCCAGCGAGGCCTGGTACTTGTCGCCGAAGCGACGGAAACCGGCTTCGAACGTGCGCGACTTTTCCGGCTCCAGGTCATCCACGCTGGCAGCGAAGGACTCCGGCGATACCTGCAGGGGGCCGCCACTGCCGCCGCCGACGAAGGCGGCGATGTTTTCGGCATACGAGGCGAACACTTCCTGGCGGGAACTCAGCTTGAAGCTGATGCCGGCCTGCGGCAGCACCGATTCCTTGGCGGTCAACGTGCCGGAGGCATAGCTCGATTCGGTGCCCGGCCTGGCGTTGGCGGTCATCCGGGTGTTGGGGCTCTTGATGCCCACGTCCACTGTCATCCGGTCGTCCATGAAGCGCACGCGGTCCTGCACATAGAACTGACGGGTACGGATATCGAAGTCCTGGTCGAACAGGCGGCGGTCCGGATGGTTGAGGTAGGTGTCGTCCAGGAACGGGCCGTCGATGTAATAGAAATTGCGCTCTACGTTATGGTCGTTCTTCTCGTACCAGAGCCCGGCTTCCAGTTCGTGGATACCCAGGTTCCAGGTCAGCGCCGCGGTCAGGCCCTGGCGGTTGATGGTGTAGTTGGTGCTGCGGATGGAGATCGGAATCTCGCGGTCGGTGCCCGGATGAGAGGGCTGACCCGGTGCCCACCAGTGGCCCTGGCCGCGGTTGTCGTGATGGTAGGCCAGCAGTTTCAGCCCTGCGCGTTCGCCGAGCTTCAGATCGGCGTCCAGCGAATACAGGTTGTCATCGCGAAGCGCGCGGCTCTGGTAGTACGCATCGTCGATGCTGTTGACGCCACCGCTGAACGCACAGCGTGCCGGATCACGCGTAGCCGGCGCGCAGTAGGCCGCAGCGACGGCACGCTCCCAGTCGGGTGCATAGATGTTCCAGTCGTAGCCCAGGCCGCGTTCGAGCATGCTCTTGGACAGGTAGGCATAGTTCGCCTGGCTGGCGCGCGAGGTCGCGGCGAACGCACCGAAACGGTTGTCCCCCACATGCCAGACGGCCTTGGCGTTGAACTGTCGCGTCGTCTGGTTCTGATACGGCGCCGCCCACATGTCCGCGTCCTGGTGCACGCCGGACACATAGGCGGAAAACCCGTTGATGTCCCCGGTGTCTACGCGCAGGTAGCCACGGCGCTGGTTGTCATCGCCTGCGGTAATGCTGGCACGCCCGCCGAATTCAGTGGACGGGTCCATCGAGAAGTACTGGATCGCACCACCAAGGTTGCTGGTGGACGCCACGCCCAGCGACCCGATGCCCTGCGACAGCTCGGCACCGGCCAGGTTCTCGGCGATCAAGGCGCGCGCAATGCTCAGTCCGTTGTAGTTGCCGTAGCTGTTGTCACCCAGCGGGATGCCGTCGAGCGTATAGCCGAGGCGACTCTTGTCGAAGCCGCGCAGGCTGATGGTCTGCGATTCCTCGTTGGCACCGAAGGCATCATTGGATTGCACGGAAACGCCGGGCAGGCGATCGAGGATCTTCTGCCCGCTGGTGCCGGGCGGCAGGACCTGCTTGTCCACGGTGGTGATGCGCTGCACTTGGCGGGTTTCACCCTGGCCGATCACCGACACGGCATCCAGCGTCTGCGCGGTGACAGCGGTATCGGCGTTGGATTCGCCGGCGGCGTGGGCGTTGGCGGCGCAAAGCGCGATCGCCACGGCAATCGTCAGGTGTCGGGTCTGCATGTCGTTCCGTTGCATGAGGGGAAAGGCCTGCGGGCTGCAGGTCACCAACCACTATGCGAAGCGGAAATGACGGCTTTTTGACGGTGAAGCGTAGAATGCGTGCAACTGCGACGGCGTTCGCTTTATGCTGAAGGACCCCGCCGCACGCAAGAGTAGCGCCGAGCCATGCTCGGCGAGCGCAGCGGCAGGGCAAGGTCGTGACGACCAACGGTCGTCACCCACCGACAGCAGGAGCAGACAGCCAGCGGCCGTCACCACCGAGGGACGGCGAGCCCAGCGCCAGCCATCGGATCCGCCCGGCTGCATCACCCCATGTACAGACCGCCGTTGACCGCATGGTCCGCACCGGTCACGTACGCCGCTTCATCCGATGCCAGCCAGCCGCACAGCGCGGCCACTTCTTCCGGCTTGCCGAGACGACGGATAGGCACCGAGGCGGCCAGCCGGTCCAGCACGTCCGGCGGGAAGCTGCTGATCGCCTGGCTGGCGATGTAGCCCGGTGAGATGGTGTTGACCGTGACCCCACGGGCGGCGACCTCCGCGGCCAGCGCGCGGCTGAAACCGTGCATCGCCGCCTTCGCCGTGGCGAAGTTGACCTGGCCGATCTGGCCCTTGTGCGCGCTGACCGAACCGATGTTGATGATGCGTCCCCAGCCGCGCGTGGCCATGCCGTCGACCACTTGCTTGGTGATGTTGAACAGCGAGTTGAGGTTGGACGCCATCACCGCATTCCAGTCATCGGCGCTCATCTGGCGGAACAGCACATCGCGGCTGCCGCCGGAATTGTTGACCAGTACATCGACCTCGCCGACTTCGGCGCGCACCTTGGTGAAGGCGGACGCGGTGGAGCTCCAATCGGTTGCGTTGCCTTCGGAGGCGATGAAGTCGAAGCCGAGGTCACGCTGCTCGCGCAGCCAGCCGGCCTTGCGCGGTGAGTTCGGCGCACAGCCGGCCACCACCGTGTGGCCCGAGCGCGCCAGGGTCTGGCAGATCGCAGTGCCGACACTGCCCATGCCACTGGTTACGTATGCGATGCGAAGGGTCATCGGGTTCTCCTGGTGATGTAGCAGGGCCGCATCAGGCGGCCAGCGGGTACAGCGCGAACAGCAGGCTGCCGGCCATCAGCAGCAGGGAGATCATCACCGCCCATTTCAGGGTGAACTTCTGGTGGTCGGCGAACTCCACCTTGGCCAGTCCGACCAGCAGGTAGGTCGAGGGCACCAGCGGGCTGAGCAGGTGCACCGGCTGGCCTGCCAGCGAAGCGCGGGCCATTTCCACCGGCGTGATGCCGTAGTTGCCGGCGGCCTCGGACAGGATCGGCAGCACGCCGAAGTAGAAGGCATCGTTGGACATGAAGAAGGTGAACGGCATCGAGGCCAGCGCGGTGATCACCGCCAGGTACGGGCCCCAGCTTTCCGGGATGATCGCCAGGAAGCTGTGCGACATCGCTTCGACCATGCCGGTGTTGTTGAGGATGCCGGTGAAGATGCCAGCGGCGAAGATCAGCGAGACCACCGACAGCACGTTGCCGGCATGGTTGACCACGCGACGGCGCTGCTCGGCAAGGTTCGGGTAGTTGATCACCAGCGCAATGGCGAAGCCCACCATGAACAGGATCGGCATCGGCAGCAGGCCCATGATCAGCGCGGCCATCAACGCAGCGGTCAGGCCGAAGTTGACCCACAGCAGCTTGGGACGCTTGATGTCTTCGGCATCTTCGACGGTCGGCAGCGCATCGCCGTCGTCGGACACGCTGGAGTCCATCCACGAGCCGCCCTGCGGCAGGGTGACCACGCCCAGGCGACGGCGCTCCTTCATGCCCAGGTACCACGCCAGCAGCAGGATGCCGGCGCAGGCGATCACCATGGAGGGAATCAGTGGCACGAACACGTCGGCCGGGTCGACGTGCAACGCGGTGGCCGCACGCGCGGTCGGTCCGCCCCACGGGGTGAGGTTCATGACACCGCCCGCCAGGATGGTCACGCAGGTCATGTTCAAGGCATTCATGCCCAGCCGCCGGTAGAGCGGCAGCATCGCTGAGACCGTGATCATGTACGTCGTGGAGCCATCGCCATCCAGCGAGATCAGCATCGCCAGCACGGCGGTGCCCATGACGATCTTCAGCGGATCGCCCTTGACCACGTTGAGGATGATCCGCACCAGCGGATCGAAGAGGCCGGCATCGATCATCACCCCGAAGTACAGGATGGCGAACATCAGCATGACGCCGGTGGGCGCGATCTTCTTGATGCCGTCGAGCATCATTTCATCGATGCCGGCGCCGAAGCCGCCCAGCAGCGCGAAGATGATCGGGATGGTGATCAGGGCGACCAGCGGCGACAGTCGCTTGCTCATGATCAAGTACATGAACGTAATGACCATGCCAAAGCCGAGGATGCTGAGCATCATCTGCGGACTCCTTGCGGGTTAGTGCGGAAGGGGGAGGGGAGAGCGGGGGAGCGTCAGAAATCGAACTGGAGACGGCCGGTGACCGCGCGCGTGCGGTCGACGGTGACGTCGGCCAGGCGGTCGCGGTTGCGGCTTTCGATCAGGTTGAGCATGAAGCGCAGGTTGTCGCGCAGGTACCAGTTGCCAGCAAGTGTCCAGGCCTCGGTGCTGCCCTCGCGCAGGTCCGGCAGGCCGACCAGGTGCTGGTCACCGCGCATCTGGTCGTAGCGCAGCGCCAGTTCGACGGCGCCGGCCCTGTGGTGGATGTCCTTGATGCGGGCGAAGCGACCGGTCCTGCGATCGTAGCCGCGCGATTCACCGGTCACGAACCAGCTCAGCATGCCGTAGCCGGCCAGCACCTTGCCGCGCTGCAGGCCATCGTCGAACGTGGCGCCGCTGAACTCGCCCTGCCAGGACCACGGCCCACGCACCTGCGCGTACTCCAGCGACCACTTGTCCACGTCGGTATCGCGGCCTGCGGAGAAATCGACCAGGGTCAGGCGGCTCTCATCGGACAGGTGGCCGGCGGGGCGCGGACGGATGCGCAACCCCGGGGCACCGCTGGCGCCGGGGTTGTCATACAGCTCGCGTGCCGCCGAGATGCCAAGGTGCAGCACGTCGCCGGCAGCGGGACTCGGCGCCCACGTGGCACGGCCACCGGCGGCGCGACCCTTGACCTGCCAGGCATCGATGCTTTCCAGGCTGTACAGGCTGGCCGCCCAGGTGAAGTCGCCCGGATTGGCCTGCCAGGAAGCGCCCAGCCGGTACAGCGGCGCCAGCGAGGTGCCCGCGTTGCCGCGTTCCAGGAAGCTGCCGTAGTTGGAACCGGTGCGGTCATCCAATGAGAAGTACTGCTTGAATTGACCGACGGTGAGCCGGCCGGCATCGCCGAAGCTGCGGCTCAGGTACACATCCTTGGCTTCAACGCGGTCGCCGGAGAAGTCGGCTTCCATCTTGTAGTCGACCACGAAAAGCTTGCCGGATACGTCAAGCCACGCACGCCGCACCTCGGTGTCATCCTTGTTCGGCGTGCCGCGTCCGTCGTTGTCGAAGCTGGCGAAATCCAGGTGCAGGCGGCCACCGATCTCGGCGGTGACCGGCCGGTCATCGTCGGCGGCAAAGACCGGCGCAGCAGCAAACACGGCACAGGCAGCCACCGCGCACGACCCCATGTTCGACCAACGAACAGAAAATACTTCCACAAACCCTCCCAGGTGCGCGCCCGGCGCGCGGCCAACGTGGGCACCCGGAACGGATGCGAGGCCGCAGTCTCGACCCAGCAAGCTGTCATTCACCTGTCAGCGGTTTGTGCAGCGCAGCGAAACCCCCGCGATTCCGCCAGCCGATCCGCCCGCCGAGCATGGCGATGCCGGGCATCCTGCCCGGCACCCTGCGGGCCGTCGCTACCGCTCTTCTTTTTTCAACGCGGCTGCCGGCCACCGGAACCTGTCAGGGCGACGGGTGGGTGGGGTTGGCAGGACCGTCTGTTGCCATGGAGGGCAACAGCGAGCCCCCAAGGACGGGTTCACGGCGTGTCCTGCCAACCCCACCCACCCGTCGCACACCCATGGCCTCAGCTCCAAAGCCAGCCGCGAGGGGGTATCACCCGTTCGACCCACCCCCCGTGCGTTAGCATCTCCATTCCCCCGTACCCGACAACCGCATGCGCCTGCTGCTGGTCGAAGACAACCCGGACCTCGCCGATGCCATCATCCGCCGCATGCGCCGCAACGGCCACGCCGTGGACTGGCAGTCCGATGGGCTGGCCGCCGCCAGCGTCCTGCGCTACCAGAGGTTCGACCTGGTGGTGCTGGACATCGGCCTGCCCAAGCTGGACGGCCTGCGCGTGCTGGCTGGCATGCGCGAACGCGGTGACAGCACCCCGGTACTGATGCTCACCGCTCGCGACGGCATCGAAGACCGCGTGCAGGCGCTGGACGTGGGCGCCGATGACTACCTCGGCAAGCCGTTTGATTTCCGCGAATTCGAAGCGCGCTGCCGCGTGCTGCTGCGACGCGCGCGCGGCCAGGCCAGCGAACTGGTGCAGATCGGCGGGTTCCAGTTCGACAACGCCGCACACCGCGTCAGCGTGGACGGCGAACTGATCGAACTGCCCAACCGCGAATTCCGCCTGCTGGAGATATTGGTCGGCCGGCTGGGACAGGTGGTCGGCAAGGACGAAATCGGCAATGGGCTGTTCGGTTTCGACGACGAAGCCGGGCCGAATGCCATCGAACTGTATGTCGGTCGGCTGCGCCGCAAGCTGGCTTCCGCGCCGCTGCGCATCGTCACCGTACGCGGCGTGGGGTACATGCTGGAAGCGGTGGACGCGACCGACGGGGGTAGCGATGCGCCCGCGTGAGCGGCAGCGGCCGGCGTCGCTGCGGCGGACCCTGACCCTGTACCTGGGCGCGCTGCTGGCGGTGTTCGCCGTGGCGCTGTTGTTCGCCGCACGGGATTACGGCCAACGCGCGGCGAACCGTTCCTACGACCACCTCCTGGTGTCTTCGGCGCTGTCCATCGCCGATTCGGTGGCGCTGGTCGACGGACAGTGGCAGGTCGACCTGCCCTATGCCGCGCTGGACCTGCTGGCGATGGCACCGCAGGACCGGGTGTTCTACCGCGTGGCCGACAGCCGCGGCATGCTGATCACCGGCTATGGGGACCTGCCGTCCGCGCCGCGCAGTGCGAAGCCATCCGGCGACGCCCCGGCTTTGTTCGATGCATCCTACAGCGGGGAAACCGTGCGTTTCGTGGTCGTGGCGCGCAACCTGTCATCGCCCTCGGCGCAGGGCGAGGTACAGGTGCAGGTCGGGCAGACCCGGCTTGCGCGCGAAGCGCTCGCGCAGGAGATGGTGAACCGCGCGCTGCTGGCCATCACCGTGCTGTCTTTGTTGTCGCTGGCGCTGGTCGGTGTCGGCGTACACCGTGCCTTCCGTCCGCTGGTGCGGGTGGAACGCGAGCTGTCGCGGCGAGAACCATCGGACCTGCGTCCGCTGGACGCGCACGTGCCTCGTGAGATGGACCAGATGGTCGCCGCGCTCAACCGCTTCATGGGCCGGCTGTCGACCAGCAACGAAACCCTGCGTTCGTTCATGGCCGAGGCCGCGCACCAGATGCGCACGCCGCTGGCGGCGCTGCGCGCGCAGGCGCAGCTGGCGCTGGATGACGAAGAGCCCGAGGACATGCGGCGCAGCCTGCTGGCGATCGAACGCAACGCCAGCCACATGAGCCGGCTGCTCAACCAGCTGCTCAGCGACGCCAGCGTGATCCATCGCGCCAACCTGCAGCGCTATGCACCGGTCGACCTTGCCGAAGCGGTCCACCAGGCGCTGCACGAGGCCGTGCCGCAGGTCGAGCCGATCCCACGCGTGCACCTTGCAATGAGCGCCGGGCCGGTGTGGGTGCAGGGCGACGCGCTGCTGCTGCGCGAAGCGATCAAGAACCTGATCGACAACGCCATCAAGTACAGCGCGGCGGCCCCGTTGCAGGTGGCGTTGACCATTGATGGCGACAATGCCGTGCTGACCGTCGCCGACCACGGTCCGGGCATCGCCCCGGGCGATGCCGAACGGGTATTCGAGCGCTTCGCGCGTGGCGAAGGTGCCGCTGCCGGCGGGGCCGGGCTGGGGCTTGCCATCGTCAAGCGCGTGGTGGATGCGCACGGTGGGCGGATCGATCTTTCCAACCGTCGCGAAGGGGGCCTGGTGGCCACCATCGTGCTGCCCCGGAGTCCTGCATGATCCGACTGTCTGCCCTTTTCGCCCTGCTGCTGTCCATGCAGGACGCCGCTGCCGCACCCGGCGACGTGCAGCGTTTCGCCGCCACCGGCCCGGCCAACGCGCACCTGCGCATCCATGGCTCGACCGACATCGAAGTATTCGCCGTGGTGATCGCCGACTACCAGCGCCTGCATCCAGGAACGGAAGTGGTGTACGAAGACATCATCACCCAGGACCTGCATGCGCGCTTCCTTCGCCAACGGAAGGGGGCCGCCTCGGCCGACCTGCTGATTTCCAGTGGCATGGACCTGCAGGCCAAGCTGGTCAACGACGGGCATGCATTGGCGCACCGCTCGCCACAGACCGAGGCGCTGCCGGCGTGGGCGCAATGGCGCAGCGAGGCCTTCGGCATCAGCTACGAGCCGGTGGCGATGGTCTACAACACCCGCACGCTGCCTGCCGCGCGCGTGCCGCGGACGCGGCGACAACTGCTGGACCTGTTGCGCGCGCCGGATGCGCCGCTGCGTGGGCGGGTCGGCACCTATGACATCAACCGCAGCAGCGTGGGCTACGTGCTGGCCACGCAGGATGCGCAGCGCGGCAGCATGGCCGGCGCGCTGCTGGGCGCGCTCGGCGACAACCAGGTGCTGCTGGAAGAGCGTACCGGCGTGCTGCTGGACAAGGTCAGCAGCGGCGAGCTGTCGCTGGTCTACAACGTGCTCGGCTCCTACGCGCAGGCGCGCATCGATGACGGCGAGCCGCTGGGCATCGTCGAACCGCAGGATTACACCCTGGTGATGCTGCGTACCGCGCTGATTCCGCGCAACGCGCGCAACAGTGCCGAGGCACGGCGCTTCCTGGACTATCTGCTGTCCCCGCGCGGCCAGCAGGTGCTGTCCCGCGAAGCCCGGCTGATGCCCATCGTGCGGGGGGGCGCGGGCCGCAACGGCAGCCCGGAGCGCAACCTGCGGCCGATCCAGCTCGGGCCTGGATTGCTGGTCTACCTCGATGCATTGAAGCGGCGGCAATTCCTGGACGCATGGAACAGCAGCATGCGTCCGGCGCGCCAGCCGGCATCGATGCAAGGGCAGCGTGGCCCGGCAGCCGCAGCCGACTGAAGTCGGCTCTACAATGCGCGCATGAGCGAGCTGAACCTGCTGGTTGCCGACGACCATCCCCTGCTGCGCGCTGCCGTGGTCCATTCGCTGCGGCAGGGCCTGCCGCAGGTCAACGTGCGCGAAGTCGCCAGCGCCGAAGCGCTGGAGCAGGCGCTGGACCAGCACCCCGACGTGGACCTGGTGCTGCTGGACCTGACCATGCCCGGCGCGCACGGGTTTTCAGCGCTGCTGCACGTGCGTGGCGCGCATCCGGACATCCCGGTGGTGATCCTTTCTTCCAATGACCACCCGCGCGTCATCCGCCGCGCGCAGCAGTTCGGCGCCGCCGGTTTCATCCCCAAATCGGTGCCGCCGGAGACCATCGGCGAGGCGGTGGCGGCCGTGCTCGATGGGGGGCTGTGGTTCCCTGCGATGGCGGCCGAGCGATCCGACGCCGATGCACTGCTGGCCAGCCGCCTTGCGCAGCTCACGCCGCAGCAGTTCCGCGTGCTGCTGTGCCTGGCCGATGGGCTGCTGAACAAACAGATTGCCTACACGCTGGGGCTTGCCGAGAACACGGTGAAGGTGCATGTCACCGCCATCCTGAAAAAGCTGGAATGCCACAGCCGCACGCAGGCCGCGGTGCTGGTGAAGGCGCTTGAGCCGGAAGGGGACGCCGGACTGGTGTAAGGCAGGACAGGGCTGCGCCGCTGCGCTCGCCGACCCTGGGTCGGCGCTACCCCTTTGACGGGTGCTACCCGCGGTGGCGCAGCAGCAACTGGGTCATCAGCGCACGCAGCGCGGGCGGGCGCACCGGTTTGGCCAGGAAGCCCCAGCCGTTGTCAGCGGCCAGCGCCCTGAGCGCGTCATCGCCTTCGGCGGTGACCAGCACCACCGGCGGCCGCGCCTGCCAGCGTTCGCACAGCGCCTCATACAGCGTCGGCCCATGGAACTCGCCCATGCGTACGTCCAGCAGCAACAGCTCCGGTGCGTGCCCGGCGTGGGCAGCATCCAGCGCGGCCTGGGGGCCTTCGGACTGCTCGACATCGCAACCCCATTTTTCCAGCAGGGCACGCGTGGCAGCGCTGACATGCGCATCGTCATCGATGGCCCATACCCGGCGTCCACGCAGTGGACTGTCTGCCGTGGTCTCCACCACCACCGGCGCGTGCACCATCACCGAGGCCACCACCTCATCTGCCCGGCCCAGTGGCACGGCCACTTCAAACATCGTGCCGCTGCCCAGCACCGAGCGCAGCCGGATCGGATGCCCCAGCAGGCGCCCGATGCGTTCGACGATCGCCAGGCCCAGTCCGGTGCCGCGTTCCTGGCCATCATGCAGGCGGCGGAATTCTTCGAAGATTTCCTTGTGCAGGCTTTCCGGGATGCCCGGGCCCTGGTCGTGGACCTGGATCCACAGGCGGCTGCCTTCGCGGCGGCAGCCCAGCAGCACGCGGCCACGCTGGGTATAGCGCAGCGCATTGGACAGGAAATTCTGCAGGATGCGCCGCAGCAGGGCCTCGTCGCTGACCACTACGGCGCCGGTGGCGACCCAGTGCAACTGCAGTCCACGGCCTTCGGCGGCGATGCCGAACTCGCGGGCCAGCGTCTCCAGCAGCGGGTTCAGCGCGAAAGCCCGCACCCGCGTCTGCAGGCTGCCCGATTCCAGCCGGGAGATGTCCAGCAGGCTGACCAGGATCGCATCCTGCGCCGACAGCGCCGCTTCGATGTGGTCGGCGGTCTGTTGCTGTTCGCCATCGGCCAGCTTGCCGCGCAGTACCGAAACGAACATGCGCGCGGCATTCAGCGGCTGCAGCAGGTCATGCACGGCCGAGGCGACGAAGCGGGTCTTGTAGCGGTTGGCCTGCTCGGCCTCGCGCCGCGCCTCGTCCAGGTCGTGGGTGCGCTCGGCCACGCGGTGTTCCAGCGCATCGGCCAGCGAACGCAGCTCGCGCGCGGCGTTCTTGTAGCTGGTGATATCGGCATAGCTGGTGACGAAGCCGCCGTCGGGCAGCGGGTTGCCGCGGATCTCCAGCACGGTGCCGTCGTCTTTCTCGCTTTCGCGCATGTGCGGGCGGCCGCTGCGCAGGTGGTTGAGGCGGCGTTCGATGGCTTCGTCGACGGGCCCTGGCCCGAGCAGGCCGCGACGCGCGTTGAAGCGGAAAATCTCCTCGATCGGCCGTCCCACCTGCACCAGTCCCGGCGGGAAGCGGAACAGCTCCAGGTAGCGCGAATTCCAGGCGACCAGCTGCTGCTGGCTGTCGATGATCACCACGCCCTGCGGCAGGTGTTCCAGGCTGCGGCTCAGCCCGCGGTCGGCATCCTGGGCGGCCTGCAGCAGGCCATCCTGCGCGCTGCGCAGTTCCTGGGCATGCTGCTTGAGCAGAATTTCCAGTTCGCGCCGGCTGCGCTGGCGATGCGCCGAAAGGCGTCGCCGCTGCTGCACGAACAGCACCAGGAAACCCAGCGCCAACCATGCCGCACCGCCGCCAATGGCTGCACTGCGGGCCACCGCGCCGGCCGCGCTGGCATCGTGCAGCAGGTGCAGGTGCCAGTTTTCTTCGGGCAGGTCGATGGTCTGCCACAGCAGCGCGCGGGGCATTGCCGGATCGGCCATGCGCACGATCCGGCCACCGTCATCCAGCACCCGCTCGGTGCGCGCGCGCAGCGGCTGCAGCGCGCGGTCTGCGTACTGGCGGCTGGCCAGCATCTCGCTGCGCTCTTCCCTGCCCAGCGTCCGCAACAGGCGGTAACGCCAGGGATCCTGGTTGGACAGGAACACCACGTCGTGGTTGTCGCTGGCCAGCACGATGTCCGGGCTGGCCACCCATTCCTGTTCCAGCGCGGACAGTTCGATCTTGATCACCACCACGCCCAGGCGGGTGCCGTCGGCAGCGTCGATGGCGTGGGACAGGAAATAACCGGGCACGCCGGTGGTCATGCCGATGCCGTAGAAACGGCCGTGGCCGGCCGCCATCGCCTGCAGGTAATACGGCCGGTAGCTGTAGTCTTCGCCGACGTTGGTGGAGGGCTGGTCCCAGTTGCTGGCCGCCACCGCCACGCCATCGCGCCCGACCAGGGTCAGGGTGGACGCACGGGTCACCTGGTTGGCCTGGGACAGCTTCAGGTTCAATCGCTGGCGGTCGGCGGGATCGGGCGCGCTGCGCAGCGCGGCCAGCAGGTCCGGATCCAGTGCCATCACCTGCGGCAGGGTGCCGAAGCGGTCGATCCGCTGCTGCAGCCCCTGTCCGTAGAGCTGCAACTGGCGCCGCACCTGCGCGCTCTCACCGGCCAACGCGCGCTGGCCGGCGAAATGCCCGGCCGATACCGCGCACAGTGCGGTCCCGCCGATCATCACCAGCAGGGTCATGGCCAGCTTGCGGTAGCGGCCGAGCCGGTACATGCGGACAGAGTCTAAGGGCAGAGCGGGTCGGTGACCCGCTCACTCACCCGGCCCGGCTCAGAAATGCATCTGGGCGCGGACTTCGAAGATTTCCGGCTTGGTATGCACGCCGCGACGGCTGGCATCGGCCTTGATGTAGTTGGCCTGGAACTTGAAGTGGCTGGTCAGGTACCAGTTGGCACCCAGGGTCCAGTTGTGTTCACGGCCACCGAGCACGTCGGCGTCGTCCAGGTCCAGCCGGCTGTAGCGCGCCAGCACTTCCACCGCGCCGTAGTCACGCGCCGGCTTGACGTTGGACACGCTGCCGCTGCTGTAGCCGCGCGATTCGCCGGTCAGCACCCAGCTGCCCATCACGTACTGGCCGTTGCCGGTGTAATCCGGCTTGCCTTCGCGGGTGATGGTGGCCTGCAACGCTTCGGCCTGGACCGAGAACGGGCCGCGGATGAAAATGCCTTCCAGACCGGCGCGGTTGACCTTGTCGGCGGTGACCAGCGCACCGGAATCGACCAGCCGAAGGTCGGTCAGGCCGGCCTCCGGACGCGCGCGGAAACGCGCGGTCGCTTCGTGGTGCACGTCGCGGCCATCACGCCAGCCACGCGGGTTTTCCTGCGACAGCGCCAGGCCCAGGTGCAGCACGTTGGCTTCGGCCTTGACCGGGGTCCACACCGCACGCACCGCCTGCATGGTGCCGGGGTTGTCGCCCTGCAGGTCCTTGCCACCGTACAGGCCGGCCTGCAGCAGGTAGGCCGGGCGCTCCAGCATCCAGTCCACGCCGGTACGACGACCGGCGTAGAAGGCCTGCACCGGCATCGCGAATTCCATGAAGCTGCCGGCGCGCGAGCTGGTCACCGCATCCAGGCCGACCGGGGTCTTCATGTAACCGAAGCGGAACTTGCCGATGTCCTGGCCGACGAACGCCTTGCTTTCCAGGCGCAGGTACACGTCCAGCCAGGTATCGGACTGGAAGTCGTAGTACACCATGGCGTCATACACGCCCTTCTTCTTCAGCGTGGCGCCGAATTCCTTGCGGCGCACGGCATCGGCGTTTTCGATGTCGCCGGAGAAGTTGTTCCAGTCGTAGGCGATGTTGCCGGTGGCGGCCAGCTCGGTGCCATCAGCGAACGACACCTTGGTCGGCCAGTTGTCAAAACCGGCGGCGTTGGCCAGCAGCGGGCTGGCGGCCAGGGACAGGGCAAGCAGGGTCGGGGTCATTCGCATGGGACGGCGGATCTCTATTCGGGAAAGGTGGAACTACACGATCACCCGGCGGGGCGGGGTCGTTGCGACCGGCGCAGTGTAGGGGCAGAAACGCCCTCCGGGCAGCCTGAACCGGGGGGGTAGTACCAATAGGTTATCTGCTGATGCGTCCGCGCGGCGTACAAAGGGCGCCATCCGACGCCGCGTCACCTGTTCTTCGTGGCGTTGCCGTCATCAGTCCCTTCCGGAGCCCGCCATGCACGTTCCCGCCGCTTCCCCGGTGCCGACCAAGCCGCTGCCGTTCTATCGCCAGCTGTATTTCCAGGTGGTGGTCGCCATCATCCTGGGTGCCGTCCTTGGCCACTACGAGCCGCTGGTCGGCGAAAAGATGAAGCCGCTGGGTGATGCATTCATCAACCTGGTGAAGATGATCATCGCCCCGGTCATCTTCCTGACCATCGTCACCGGCATCGCCGGCATGACCCACCTGCGCACCGTGGGCCGGGTCTTCGCCAAGGCGATGGCCTACTTCATGTTCTTCTCCACGCTGGCACTGGTGGTGGGCATGATCGTGGCGCACGTGGTGCAGCCGGGCGCGGGCATGAACATCAACCCGGCCGATCTGGACCAGACCGCGGTCAACAGCTACGTGCAGAAGTCGCACGAGCTCACCCTGGTCGGCTTCGCGATGGACATCATCCCCAAGACGCTGGTCAGCGCGTTCGTGGATGGCAACATCCTGCAGGTGCTGTTCGTGGCGGTGCTGTTCGGCATCGCGCTGGCGCTGGTGGGCGAGAAGGGCAAGCCGGTGCTGAACTTCCTGGAGGCGCTGGTCGCCCCGGTGTTCAAGCTGGTGCATATCCTGATGCGCGCCGCCCCGATCGGTGCCTTCGGCGCCATCGCCTTCACCATCGGCAAATACGGCGTCGGCTCGCTGATCAACCTTGCCTGGCTGGTCGGCTCGTTCTACCTGACCGCCTTCCTGTTCGTGGTGGTGATCCTGGGCGCGGTGGCCCGCCTCTGCGGCTTCTCTGTGTTCAAGCTGGCGCGCTACCTGAAGGCCGAACTGCTGCTGGTGCTGGGCACGTCCTCTTCCGAGTCCGCGCTGCCCTCGCTGATGGAAAAGATGGAGCGCGCCGGCTGCAGCAAGTCGGTGGTCGGCCTGGTGGTCCCGACCGGCTATTCGTTCAACCTGGACGGCACCAACATCTACATGACCCTGGCGGCGCTGTTCATCGCCCAGGCCACCAATACCGAGCTGAGCCTGGGACACCAGATCGCCCTGCTGCTGGTGGCGATGCTGAGCTCCAAGGGCGCCGCCGGCGTCACCGGTGCCGGCTTCATCACCCTGGCCGCGACCCTGGCCGTGGTGCCGGAAGTACCGGTGGCCGGCATGGCGCTGATCCTCGGCGTGGACCGCTTCATGAGCGAGTGCCGCTCGCTGACCAACTTCATCGGCAACGCGGTGGCCACCGTGGTGGTCTCGCGCTGGGAAGGCGCACTGGACCGCGACCGCCTGAAGCTGGCGCTGGATGGCCGCGAAAGCGAGCTGCCGCCGCCGGTCGATGCGTCCCTGCCGCTCGCCTCTGCCAAGATCTGACCCTTCCACGTCAGGATGCGGGGCCCGTCAGCAATGACGTGGCCCCGCAGCTTTTTCCGCGCTGCCAGGCAGTCGTTGTCACACCCACGTAGGGGGCGCAGCGCGATGCTTGGCAGCACGCTGGAACCGGCAGGGTTGGTGCGCTGCAGCACGCGCGCGACAGCCCCGCGACAGGTCCAGCTCGCACAACGGGGGTATGATCCCCTGTCCCCCTTGCCCATTCATGTGCCCAACGTCGATGTCCAAAGAAGATTTCAAACAGGCCGCCCTCGATTACCACCGCATGTCGCCGCCGGGCAAGATCAAGGTCACGGCGACCAAGCCGATGCTGACCCAGCGTGATCTGTCGTTGGCCTATTCGCCCGGCGTTGCCTACGCCTGTGAAGCGATCATGGCCGACCCGCAGCAGGCCAGCGAGCTCACCGCCCGCGGCAACCTGGTGGCGGTGATTTCCAATGGCACCGCGGTGCTGGGCCTGGGCAACATCGGCCCGCTGGCCGGCAAGCCGGTGATGGAAGGCAAGGGCGTGCTGTTCCAGAAGTTCGCCGGCATCGATGTGTTCGACATCGAAATCGACGAGCTGGACCCGGACAAACTGGTCGACATCATCGCCTCGCTGGAGCCGACCTTCGGTGGCATCAACCTGGAAGACATCAAGGCGCCGGAGTGCTTCATCGTCGAGCGCAAGCTGCGCGAGCGGATGAAGATCCCGGTGTTCCATGATGACCAGCACGGCACGGCGATCATCGTCGGTGCGGCAGTGCTGAACGCCATGGCGATTACCGGCAAAAAGATCGAAGAAGTGAAGCTGGCGACCACGGGCATGGGCGCGGCCGGCATCTCCTGCGTCAACATGCTGGTGCAGCTGGGCCTGAAGCCGGAAAACATCCTGGCCTTCGACCGCGACGGCGTGATCCACACCGGCCGCACCGACCTGGATCCGGAAAAGGCGCGCTACGCGCGCGATACCGACAAGCGCACCCTGGCCGAGATCGTCGACGGCGCGGACATCTTCCTGGGTCTGTCGGCGCCGGGCATCCTGACTGCCGACATGGTCAAGACCATGGCGCCGGATCCGGTGATCTTCGCGCTGGCCAACCCCACGCCGGAAATCATGCCCGAAGACGTGCGCGCGGTCCGTACCGACGCGATCATCGGCACCGGTCGTTCGGACTACCCGAACCAGGTCAACAACGTCCTGTGCTTCCCGTACCTGTTCCGCGGCGCGCTGGACGTGGGCGCCACCGCGATCAACGAAGACATGAAGATCGCCTGCGTGCGTGCCATCGCCGCGCTGGCACGGCGTGCAGCCACCGACATGGGCTCGGCCTACGGCGGTGACACCCCCAGCTTCGGCCGCGAATACCTGATTCCGCGCCCCTTCGACCGGCGCCTGCTGGTCGAGTTGTCCGCCGCCGTGGCACAGGCGGCGATGGATTCCGGCGTGGCCACCCGGCCGATCGCCGACATGGCCGCCTACCGCCAGAAGCTCTCCGAGTTCGTTTACCGCACCAGCTTGATGATGAAGCCGGTGTACGACCGCGCGCGCACCGACAAGCAGCGCGTGGTGTACGCCGAAGGCGAGGAAGAAGTGGTGCTGCAGGCGGTGCAGAACGTGGTCGACGAGGACCTGGCGCATCCGATCCTGATCGGCCGCCCGGACGTCATCGAGGCGCGCATCGAACGTTTGGGCCTGCGCCTGAAGATCGGCGAGAACATCCAGGTCACCAACATCAACGATGACCCGCGCTTCAACGAATACTGGCAGTACTACCACGCGCTGACCGGCCGCCGTGGCGTCACCGTGGCCGCTGCGAAGAACCTGATGCGCTCGCGTCCGACCCTGATCGCCGCGGTGATGGTGGCGCGCGGTGAAGCCGATGCGCTGCTGACCGGCGTGGTCGGCCGCTTCCACAAGAAGCTCGGTTACGTGCGCAGCGTGCTGCCGCTGGAATCGAAGGTCACCTCGACCTCGGCGATGACCGGTGTGATCAACCAGCAGGGCGTGTTCTTCTTCGTGGACACCCACGTGCAGGAAGATCCCACTGCCGAACAGCTGACCGAAGCCACGCTGCAGGCGGCTTACCGCATGAAGCTGTTCGGCATCGAGCCGAACGTGGCACTGCTGTCGCACTCCAACTTCGGCAGCCACGATTCGAAGGACGCGCTGAAGATGCGCCAGGTGCGAGAGATGCTGCTCAAGCGTAATCCGCGCTTGAACGTGGACGGCGAGATGCAGGGTGATACCGCGTGGGATGAAGCACTGCGACAGAAGCTGCTGCCGGGCTCGACCCTTAGCGGCCGCGCCAATCTGTTCGTGCTGCCGAACCTGGAAGCGGCCAACATCGCCTACAACCTGGTGCGCGTGTTCACCGACGGCGTGGCGATCGGCCCGATCCTGATGGGCGTGGCCAAGCCGGCGCACATCCTGACCAGCAGCGCGACCTCGCGCCGGATCCTGAACATGACCGCGATCGCTGCGGTGGATGCGCAGATCCGCAAGCAGCTGGAGGCTGAAAAGAAGGCCTGAGGCCTTCTTTTCAACTTCCGCTGCCCACGCATTCCACCTTATCCCCGCGCCTTCGGCGCGCCCCCTTGAACAACAAGGGGGCTCTGCTTCGGATGGGGTGCGGGCGTGTGGGTTCTTATCGTGCTTTTACGTACGCCGCCCACAGGGCCGGCAGGGCGTGGCCGGTCTGCTCCCGCCACAGTGCCGGGGTGTAACGACCGCTGCGCAGCGCGTCATCCAGTGCCTTCACCAGGCCCGGATGGGCCGCCTCGCTCCATTTCAGGAATGCGCCGGTTACCCGGTAGCCGGTGTCGAAATTCTGCCCGTCCTTCACCGCCAGCGGCAGCGCCCAGCCGGCGGCGGCGTTGTCCACGCCGTAGCGGTCGCGCGCATAGTCGGCGATGCCTTCCACCAGCCAGCCCGGTACCCGCTCGTTGGCGTACTCCGGGTAGCCCTGCACGATGTGCATGGCTTCATGGGTCACCAGGTCGGTATCGCCAGGGTGCTTGGACAGCCACGCCGGATTGATCGTGATCGTCGCCGCCGTGGCCTTCTCGCCGACAAAGGCAATGCCGTCGTATGCCGGATCGATCACGATCGCGGCCTGCGTCGGTGCCATCGGATGGAAGTCGGCGCGCTGCGGCAGGTAGGCCTTGAAGAACGTGTCGATGATCCGCTGGCGCATGGCCTCAGGCAGCGCATCGTGTGCGTCCTGGTAGCGCAGGGTCACGCTGCCGCGCTGCTGCGTCGCTTCGAAGGCACGCGCGGCAGGGGAAGCGAGCAGGCACAGCGCAGCCAGTGCGCCCGGCAGCAGGCAAAGCGAAGCACGGTTCATGGTGTCGTCCCCGCGGCCAGCAGCTCTACTTCCGCCAGTTGCATCCGTCCGGGCGCACCGATGCGCAGGCGGTACTGGGCATAGCGGCCCGGCTTGGCGATGCGGAACGGACGGGTCTGCCGGGCCCAGGCGAAGTCTTCGGCGGTGCGTGCATCCAGCGTGGTCCAGCGACCGCCGGGAGTGCGTGCTTCCAGCGTCCAGGCTCCTCCACGGATGCTGTTCTCGCCACTGGTCAGGGTATACATCGACGCCGCACCATCGGCGATGCCGCTGAACATCACCGTGGCCTTCGCGCCCAGCGGCGCAGCCGTCGTGGCGTTGTCATCGACCAGCGCGTCCAGTGCACGACCGTCTTCCAGCCGCGCCTGCGCGCCCTTGGCCAGCAGGTCATGCAGCAGGGCAGGGCGCTGGCCGCGTGCGGTCAGCGACGGCAGTACATCGCCTTCGCCGGTGCCCCAGCGCGACGGCTGCGGACCCATCTGGAAGTCCAGCGTGGCGCCGGCGGCGACGATGTCATGCGGCAGCCAGGTCTTCGTCCATGGTTTGCCGTTGACCTTCAACGACTGCACGTAGACGTTGGCCGGGGAGTTGTCCGCCGCATTGACGGTCAGCACCGCGCCGTCCTGCAGGGTGACCTTGGCGTGCCGGAACAACGGCGAGCCGATCGCATACTCCGGTGCGCCCATCCGTAGCGGATACAGCCCCAGCGAAGCGAAGACATACCAGGCCGACGTCTCGCCGTTGTCTTCGTCACCCGGGTAGCCCTGGCCGATCTCGCTGCCCACGTACAGGCGCGCCAGGATCTCGCGCACATGCTTCTGGGTCTTCCACGGCTGGCCGGTGTACAGGTACATCCACGGGATATGGTGCGAAGGTTGGTTGCTGTGGGCGTACATGCCCATGCGCACATCGCGGGCTTCGGTCATTTCATGGATCAGCCCGCCGTAGGAACCGGCAAAAGCGGGATCAGCGGTTTCCGGCGTGGCGAAGAACGTATCCAGCTTGGCCGCCAGCGCCTCGCGCCCACCGTACAGCGCCGCCAGCCCTTCGCCATCGTGGGCGGCGGTGAAGGCGAACGTCCAGCCATTGGATTCGGTGTAGTCATGGCCCCAGACGCGTGCGTCGTAGTCCTTGGCAGCCACGCGCCAGCTGCCATCTTCGCGGCGACCCTGGAAGAAACCGGCGGCCGGATCGAACATGGTGGAGTAGGCCGCTGCCCGGTGGCCGAAGTAGTCCGCTTCGGTGGCGTAACGCTCGCGCTCAGCCGCCGAGCGGGCGTCGCCGGCGAGCCGGGTCGCCATGTTGGCGATGCCGAAATCGTTGAGCGCCCCTTCCATCGTCCACGACATGCCCTCGTGCACGTCGGCGCTGGCAAAGCCGGTGAAGAGGGAACGCTCCATGCCCTTGCGGCCGACATGCCGATCCGGCGGCACCACGGTGGCATTGCGCAGCGCCGCGGCATACGCGGTATCGATCTCGAAGCCGCGCACGCCCTTCAGCCAGGCATCTGCGAAGGCAACGTCCGAACTGGTACCGACCATCAGGTCGGCGTAGCCCGGCGATGACCAGCGCGCGACCCAGCCGCCGGCCTTGTACTGTTCCAGGAAGCCCTGCACCAGCGTGCCGGCATCCTCGGCGCGGAACAGCGCATAGGCGGGCCAGGTGGTGCGGAAGGTGTCCCAGAAGCCGTTGTTGACGTAGACCTTGCCATCGCGGATCGGTGCGAAACTGCGCACCGCGCTGCCATCGGAGTCCTCCGCTGCGCTGGCCTGGCTGGCGTAGCGCCACTCCGGCGCCTGTGCGGTGCCGACGTTCTCATGGCCGGAATTGGGGAACAGGTAGAGCCGGTAGAGGTTGGAGTACAGCGTGGTCTTCTGGTCCTCGCTGGCATCGCCGATGTCGAAGGCACCCAGTCGCGCATCCCACGCATCCTGCGCGCGGGCGGCGACACGTTCCAGGTCGTCGTCGGCGCTCAGTTCCAGGGCCAGGTTGTGGCGCGCCTGCTCCACCGAAATCAGCGAGGTGGCGATGCGCATGTTGACCTTGCGATCGCTGCCTGTGTCGAACTTGATGTAGCCGGTCGGGCGCCCGGTCTGCAGCGTGCCACTGCTGCGCCACGGACGGTCGAAACTCGCCACCACGTACATGCGCGTGGCGCCGTTGGACAGGCCGCTGCGGGTATCGGTGTAGCCGGACAGGGTCTGGCTGGCAGCGTCCAGGGTCAGCCCGCCGCGTGCATCGACATTGTCGAACAGCAGGTTGGCATCGCCGGTGGCCGGGAATTCAAAGCGGAACAGCGCGGCGTGGTCGGTCGGTGCGATCGAGGCGGCGATGCCGTTGTCGAAGCGCACGTCGTAACGATGCGGACGCGCGTTTTCCTGGTCATGCGAGAACGCCAGCGCGCGCTTGGCACGGTCCGCTTCGGGCACGCCGCGGCTGGACGATGGCATCACCTGGAAGGTCTGCCGGTCGCCCATCCAGGGGCTGGGCTGGTGGCTGAGCGACAGCGCCTGCAGGCGCGGGCGGTTGTCGGCGTCGTTGTGCTCGTTCCAGCGGTACAGCCAGTTCAGCACGCCGGCGTCGGTCACCGGTGTCCAGAAATTGAAGCCATGCGGCACCGCCGTGGCGGGGTAGTTGTTGCCGCGCGAGAAGCGCCCGTTGGATTGCGTGCCCCGCGTGGTGAGCACCCGGTCGGAGGGCCGCAACGGGGCCGCCGAAGGCGCTGCACCGAGCTGCACATCGTCGATCCAGCCGGACACCGGCTTGCCCGCTGCGCTGGCCACTTCCAGCTCCACCGCCACCACGCGGCGGCCGCGCAACGCGGGCACATCGCCCAGGCGCACGGTCTTGTGCGCCCACTGCTGCGGATACAACGTCTTTGAATCGCCCTGGGCGGTGGCACCCAGCGCGAACCCGTGCTGGTCACGCACGGCGCTGGCCGACACGCGCTGGCCGTCGTCAAGCAGCAGGTCCAGCGAAACATACGTGGAAGCGACGGTATCGCCGCCCACGATTTCGGGCAGCACCATCCAGCTCAGGGTGGTGTCGGCGTCGATCTGCTGGTCGGTCGCCAGCAGCACCTGGCGGGCGGTGCCACCGGTGCTGCGGTACTGCAGTGCGCGCTGGCCGCTGTAGCCCACGCCGGCCTTGGCCGCGTAAGGGTCTGCCGGGCCGGCCCCCACGCGCAGGCTCAGCGCGCCGCTGGCCGACGCCGCAGGCATCGCTTGACCGGCCTCGAACGAGGTGGAAAGCGCGGCCGCATGGGCGGCGGGAAGCATGGCTAAAGCCAGCGCGAGGCACAGCGGCGCGCGGCGCGCACGGTCAGACGCATTACGGGGCATTGCGGTCTCCTCCCAGAGCAACGCGGACCATCCTGCAACAGGCATGTTGGCGCTGACAAGTGCATTTGGTTCGATCCAAATTGGTGCATCGCGCCATATGGAACGATCCAAATATTCGCATCCGGCCACGGCCAGGGCCGCCGGCGTCGCCGAACGTGCGTCGCGCCGGGTGCTAGAATCGCAGGCCTGCCAATCCCATTCACGATGCCCGCCATGAGCCATACCGCCACCGCTCCCGCCAACGCTGAAAAGCGTTACACCGTGCACCGCGGCGACCTGCCGCTGAGCTGCCCGACGCCGGAGATGGCGCTGTGGAACTCGCACCCGCGCGTGTACCTGCCGATCGAAGACGAACCCAACGGCGAAGCGAAGTGCGCCTATTGCGGTGCAGTCTTCGTGCTGGCCGACTGATCGGGCGGCCGGGCTGATGCGCCGACTGACCGTGGTGCAGTTGCTGCCGGCGCTGCACTCCGGCGGTGTCGAGCGCTCTACGCTGGAAATCGCCGCCGCGCTGGTCCAGGCCGGCCACCGTGCGTTGGTGGTGTCTGCCGGCGGGCGGCTGGTCGAGCCGTTGCTGGCCAGCGGTGCCGAGCATCTCACCCTGGATATCGGCCGTAAATCGCTGCTGACCCTGCGCCACATGCCCACCCTGCGCCGCCTGTTCGCCGAGGTCGGCGCGGACATCGTGCATGCGCGCTCGCGGCTACCGGCCTGGCTGGGCCTGCATGCCGTACGCGCGCTGCCTGCCGCGCAGCGCCCGCACTGGGTGACCACCGTGCACGGACTGAACTCACCGGGACGCTACAGCGCGGTCATGACCACCGGCGAGCGGGTGATCTGCGTGTCCGAAACCGTGCGCGGCTTCGTCCAGCAGCACTACCCAACGGTGCCGTCCGCGCGCCTGCAGGTGATTCCGCGCGGCGTGGACACCGCGCAGTTCCCGCGTGTCGGCAGCCACGACAAACGCCCCAGGCTGGCGCTGGCAAAGGACCACCCCTGGCTGGCGGAAGTGACGGCGCCGGTGCTGCTGCTGCCCGGCCGCGGGACCCGGTTGAAAGGCCACATCCACGCCCTGCAGCTGCTGGCACGCCTGCATGCGGCCGGGGTGATGGCGCAGCTGTGGATGCTGGGCACGGACGAACCCGGGCGCGAGGCCTACGTACAGGAACTGCGCCGGCAGGCGCAGGCACTGGCGGTCGGCGATGCCGTGCACATCAGCGCTCCGACCTCGAAGATCGCCCAGGCCTACGCCGCCAGCGACCTGGTCCTGCAGTTGTCCGACAAGCCCGAAGCCTTTGGTCGAACCGTGGTGGAGGCCCTTTCCGTGGGCCGGCCGGTGCTGGGCTGGGGCCACGGCGGCGTGGGCGAACTGCTGCGCCAGCTGCAGCCCGGCGGCGCCGTCGCCCTGGGCGACATGCAGGCACTGGGTGAACGCGCGCTGGCCCTGCTGGCGGCGCCCCCGTCGCTGCCGGCACGCATCCCGTTTACCCTGCAGGCCATGCAACGCGACACCCTCCGCCTGTATGCCGACCTTGCCGGCTGACCCGCTGCCCGCCGTGATCGATGATCGCGCCGGCCGCTGGGCGCCGTGGGTGGTGCTGGCGTTCGTCGCGCTGTGGCCGTTGCCCGGCATCGCCGAAGGGGTGCTGGCGCTGGGCGCGATCTATGCGGCGGTGCGCATGGTCACCCGCCGCCTGCAGGGCCAGCCGCGCCTGCTCAGCCCGGCCGCCTGGGCGCTGACCAGCATCCTGTTCCTCGGCTACTGGCTGCCGCAGGCGCTGTCCGCGCTGGATGCAGTGGACCCTTCAGCGGCCTGGACCAAGACCGCAGCCGGGCTGCGCTACCTGCCTTTCATGTGGCTGGTCGCCATTGCGGTGGCCACGCCAGCCCGGCGCGCGTTGACGCTGGGCGGGCTGGCCGTGATCACCGCAGCGTGGACGCTGGATGCCCTGGTGCAGGCGACTACCGGCACGAGTCCATGGTTCTGGTCGCTGGACCAGCTCAAGCAGCTGGCCAGCCAGCGGCCGCTGTGCAGCCCGGAAGAGGCCGCCCTTGCCGACCGCCTGAGCGGCGCGCTGGGACCGTGCAACCTCAAATTCGGCCAGGTGCTGGCCAGCCTGTCGGCCTTCCTGCTGCTGCCCGTGGCGGCCCGTTTCGGCCGTTTCGGCTGGCTGCTGGCCACCCTTGCCGTGGGCGTGGTGCTGCTGTTGGCCGGCTCGCGTGCGTCCTGGGTGACGTTCGCGCTGGTGGCGGCGTACAGCGGCTGGCGCGTGATGGGCGGGCGCCGGCTGCTGCTGCTGGCCGCGTTCGCGGTGATGGTGGCAGCGGGGCTGACCTACACCGTTCCGCAGCTGCGTGAGCGCGTGGACCGCACCGCGCAGGCCTGGGAAGGCGATGACGACGGCATCGAGCAGGCGCTGTCCGGCCGTGGCCGGATATGGTCTGCGGCGGGCTGCATGATCCAGGCGCATCCGATCAATGGCGTGGGCGCGCGTGGCTTCCGCGATGCCTATCCAGGCTGCGATCCGGCGGCCGGAAGCACCGGTGTCTGGGGTGCGGGACCGGCGCTGCACGCCCATCAGATCGTGCTGGAAATCCTCGCCGAAACCGGGGTGATCGGCCTGCTGTTGTGGCTGGCGGCGGCCGCGCAGGCGTGGCGGGCATGGCGGTTTGCGCCGCCCTCGGCACGTGAGCGGGCGCGGCCGGCGATGCTGGCACTGGCGGTCACGGTGTTTCCGTTGAATACCCACCTGGCGTTCCATTCCACGTTCTGGGGTGGGGTCACGGTACTGCTGGCGGCGTTGTTCGCGGGCAGCCTGCTGGCGCGTGACGAGCCGGGTTCCAGCGGCTAGACCCGCTCCACATGCTCAGCGCATGTCGGCTGTCGGTAACGCCGACCCATGGTCGGCGGAAAGCCTCGGGTCGCGTTTTTGCGCCATCCGCCGACCATGGGTCGGCGCTACCCGAAGCAGGACGCGGATTGTTTCTACTCGTAATAGGAACTGCGGCCGCCGGGTTGGCGCTTGAAGCGGCGGTGGATCCAGAGGTACTGGTCCGGGGCCTCGCGCACCATCTGTTCGATGGCCTGGTTGACCCGCGCGGTATCGGCTTCCACGTCCTGGGTCGGGAAGTTGTCCAGCGGTGCGCCGACCTTCAGGTAGTAGTCGCCGCCTTCGCGGCGATGGAAGTACGGCACGACCGCGCAGCCGGTCATGCGGGCCAGCTGGTGGGTGGCGGTGATGGTGGCGGCGGTGTGTCCGAAGAAGGGCACGAACACGGTGTCCTTGCCGCGCATGTCCTGGTCCGGCGCATACCACAGGAACCCGCCTTTCTTCAGGTGCCGCACGCTGGCGCGGATGTCTTCGTTGGCGAACATCGCCGTGGCATAGCGCAGCCGGCCGAACTTCACTGCCCATTCGTAAACTGGATTGCGGTGCTTGCGGTACATGCCGGCCAGCTCGACGTGGTCGCACAGCAGGCGCCCGCACATCTCCAGGGTCATGAAATGGCCTGAAACCAGCAGCACGCCACGACCTTCGGCCTTCAGTTTGTGGAGGTGCTCCACGCCTTCCACGTGCACGCGCGGGCGGATGGTGGCGATGCTTCCCCACCAGGCGCGGGCGAACTCGAAAATGCCCACGCCGAGTGCATCGAAGCTGTCGCGCAGCAGGCGTTGGCGCCATGCATCATCCTTCTCCGGGAAACACAGCTTGAGGTTGACCTCCGCCGCCTTGCGTCGGCTGCCCGCCAGCCGCCAGCTGACCCAGCCGACGCCGCGCCCCAGCGCGCGCTGCAGCATCCACGGCAGCCGGGCGATGGCGAAGGCGCCGAGCATCACGGCGAACATGGGCCAGTTGCGCGGATCGCGCAGCGAAGGACGGGGGGCGGTGGTGGCATCGGACATGCCCCCATTCTACCAAGGCCCCATGGGCGGGCCGCGTGTCTTTCACCGGGCCCTCCCGTATCCTTCCCGCATGCGCAAAGACCCCGTCGAATGGATCCTGCGCGGCCTCTATTCGGCCGTGCTCTACCTGCTGCTGCCCATCACGGTGTACCACCTGGTCTGGCGCGGTTTCCGGGTGCGGGAGTACTTCCAGCGCTGGGACGAGCGCTACGCTTCCTACCCGGATTCGAGCTGCCAGCCACGTGTCTGGCTGCACGCGGTATCGGTCGGAGAGGTGAACGCCGCTGCCCCGCTGGTCAATGCACTGCGTGCGCTGCGACCGGACATCCGCTGGGTGGTCACCACCATCACCCCGACCGGCTCGGAGCGCGTGCGCGCGATCTGGGGCGATGCCGTGGACCACGTCTATCTACCGTACGACGTGCCCGGCAGCGTCGGGCGTTTCCTCAACCATTTCCAGCCCAGCCTGGCCTTGATCCTGGAGACCGAGCTGTGGCCGAACATGCTGTTCGGTTGCCGCAGCCGCGCGATCCCGGTGTATATCCTCAATGCCCGGCTGTCGGCGCGCTCGCTGCGCGGCTACCGCTTGCTGGCCGCGCTGATCCGGCGTGCACTGCGCACCGTCACCTTGGTAGCAGCGCAGTCCGATGACGATGCCGCGCGCTTCGTCCAGCTGGGTGCCGATCCGGCGCAGGTGCAGGCCCTGGGCAACCTGAAGTTCGACATCGCCGCGCCCAACGTGCAGGCTTTCGTCGAGCAGTTCCATCGCAGCGTGCCGCCGAAGCGACCGGTGTGGATCGCCGCCAGCACGCACGAGGGCGAAGAGCAGGCGATCATCGACCTGCACCGGCGCCTGCGCGTGCAGCATCCGCAGCTGTTGCTGCTGTGGGCACCGCGCCATCCGGAACGCTTCGCCCGGGTCGATGCGCTCGCCCGCGAACAGGGCTGGCAGGTGGCCACGCGTCGCGTGCAGCAGTGGCCGCAGGCCGACAGCGATGTGTTCGTGATCGATACCCTGGGTGAGCTGATGTCGTTCTATGCGTGTGCCCAGGTTGCGTTCGTGGGCGGCAGCCTGCAGGCCATAGGCGGCCACAACCTGTTGGAGCCTGCGGCGATGGGGACCGCGGCCGTCACCGGTCCGCACCTGCATAATTTCGCCGAAATCTCGCGGCGCATGCTCGAAGCCGATGCGCTGCTGATAGGACAGGACGTGCAGTCGGTGGGCGAACACCTGCAGCACCTGCTGTCCGATGCGCAGGCGCGTGAAGACATGGCACGCGCAGGCTGCGCGCTGGTCAGCAATGGCAGAGGTGCCTTGAAGCGCACGATCGCCCTGGTGGAACCGCAGTTGCCGCCGCCGCTCTCCAGCGCTGCTTCCGCCGACTGCTGACGTGATCGCGGCCGTCGCGGCGACGCATCGGCCGCGACGGCTTCTTTTCAGATTTGCCCGATAGGGCGCCCTGCAGCGGCGTCCTAGCGTCCACGAACAGGCATCTGCCTGCTTTTCGTGGAGAACGCCATGGTGCTTCGTCTTTGCCTGCCACGCCGCCGCCGTGGGGTGCGCCGGGCCATTGCCCTGCTATCGTCGATGGCTGCCTGCGCGCAGGCGGCCGGCGTGCAGGATGTACCGCATTTCATCGGTCCGCTGGCGACGCCGGGGCCCCCGTTGCCGAAGGGTGCTCTCAACATCGAACCCTATGTCGTCTCCAGCCGCTCGGCGGCCCGTTTCGATGGCGATGGCCATCGCCTGCGCAGCCCGGCGCCGATGCAGTGGAGCACCTCCATCCCGATCAAGTACGGGGTGACCGACCGGTTCAGTGTCGGCGGGACATTGCGCGGGCAGTACAACAGGCTGGCCGGCGGCAGCCGCGCGCTTGCCACCGGCGACACCACCGTGGCGGCATCGTTCGGGCTGATCGATGCCGGCGGGGCGCACCGGGCGCGCCTTGCGCTGACCGCGCGGCAGCGGCTTCCCACCGGCCGCCACGATCGGCTGGAGCGGCGCGACGTGCCCGGTAGTGGCACCGGCGCGGCCTCCACCACGATGGTGCTGCATGGCCAGGCCTACCTGCTCGAGGGACGGCTGCGCGCACGGGCCAGCGTCGACTGGACCCTGCCCGGGGCACGCGCACGCCTGCGCGGGCGCAGCGTGTACGGCACCGACACCGGATTCGATGGGCGCATCCGGCTGGGTCACGGATCCGGGGCCACGGCATCGGCGGAGTTCAGCGTGGCCCCACGTTGGACGCTGGTGGGCGAAGTGCTTTACGAACAGGACGGCGGCTCGACGCTGCGCGGCGACCAAGGGCATGGCAGCGCCGAGCGCCGACAACGGCCCTCGATGTGGCGGCTGTCCGTGCTGCCCGCCGTGCAGTATCACCTCAGTGACCGGGTCGGGTTGATCGGTGGACTGCAGGTGGGCGTGATGGGGCGCAATGCGACCGCGCTGGTTGCGCCACAGATCGCGATCAACATGGGATTCTGAAACGTCAGGTGGAGTGCAGCGCATCGTGGGGATGCGCTGCGCCCCGCCCGCATCGTGCTTGCCTCAGGCGCCCGTGCCGACCAGCTGGTCTCCCAGCAGGGCCCAGGCGAAGCCGAAGTAGACGAACACGCCAACCAGGTCCATCACCGAAGTGATCAGGGGCGATGACAGGGTGGCCGGGTCAGTGCCCATGCGACGCGCAAGGAACGGCAGCAGCGCGCCGATGACGCCGCCCAGTGCAGTGCACACCAGCATGCTCAGGCCGACCACCAGCAGCACGTCGACACCCACGCCTTTGCTGAACCAGGCCAGCACCGCTTCCAGCAGCGCGATGGTGATGCCCAGCATCGCCGCCACCGGCAGCTCGCGCTTGATGACGAACAGGACATGCCGCCAGCTGAGTCCCAGTTCGCCCAGCGCCATGCTGCGGATGACCAGCGTGGCTGACTGGCTGCCGGTGTTGCCCCCCATGTCCACGATCGGTGCGATGAACGCGGCAAGCACGATCGCCTGGCTGAGCAGTTCTTCCTGCGCGGCGACGAAGGTACTGGTGATGATGCCGAAGAAGGTGAGCACCGCCAGCCAGAACACGCGGACGCTGAACATCCGCCGCAGCGGGGTGGCCATCATGTCCAGGTCCGTGCCGCCCGCCACCGCCGTGCCGCCGAAGCGCGCCAGCTGGTTGGCATCCTGCTGTTTGTCGATGTCCATCGCATCGTCGACGGTGACGATGCCGATCATGGCCTGGCTGGCATCCAGCACCGGCACAGCCAGCAGGTCATAGCGGCGGATCAGCTCGGCGGCCTGCGCGCGCGGCCACGCGGCCTGGACGAAGACCGGGTCCGGCCGCACCAGGCTGGCCACCGTCGCATCACCGGCGGCGACCACCAGGTCGCGCAACGACACGGTCCCCTGCAGTCGACGCTGGTCGTCCAGGACGTAAAGGGAGTAGATCGTCTCGCTGCTGGGGGCGAGGGTGCGGATATGCGCAAGCGCCTGTGTGACGGTCTGGGCGCTGTTGACTGCGACGAAATCGGAGGTGGTGACCGAGCCGATCGACTGCTCGGGATAGGCGGAAAGCGTGAGGATGTCCTCGCGCTCCACGCCATCCAGCCCGGCCAGCAGGTCCGGTCGGGACAGCGCGTCGAGACGATTGAACAGATCCGCCCGATCATCGGCGGGCATCCGCTCGACCAGATCGAAGACGGTCTGCCGGGGCAGCAGGGCGATCAGTTCATCCTGCTGGGAGAAGGCCAGATGGGCGAACAGGTCGGCCCGCTGCTGCGGATCGAGCAGCAGCAACAGCGCTGACAGTGACTGCGCGGAGGTGCACAGCAAAGCTTCGGCGAGGTCGGAGGGATGCGATGCACGGACCAGCGTCGCGAAGCCTTCGCGGTCGGGTGCATGGGCAAAGCGGCGCACGGCGAACATCAGCTCTTCACGGTTCATCGTGATGATTCCTTTTTTTCTGGTTGAAGGAAGGGGGAATGCGGGGGGCGACGCGCGTCGGGGAGACGCTCAGCGCGACAGCGGCAGGTTCAGGCCGACGGTGATCCACGACGTGCCGGTTCGGCCATGCAGGCGGCCGGCCAGCAGATCCAGCGATGCCCCGCCGGGCAGGTCACGGCGGATGCCCAGCTGGCTGCTGAGATGGCGGGCCGGGTCGCGTGCCTGTTCGGCCAGCAGCGACCACGTCGGGGCGATCCGGATATCGACCCCGGCGCCCAAGGTGATGCCGCGTTCGTGGCGTGATCGGCTCCATCCGGCGTTGAAATGCGCGGCGGTCAGGGCCTGCCGGTCCAGTGCAACACTCAGTGGAAGATTCAGTGACCAGCTGCGTGCGCCGCCCTGCCGGACATCGCCCGCGGTTTCGATGGATGCGGCCATCTGCAGGCGTTCGTCGTGCCAGTGACGCACTGCGCGTTTGGCACCCAGTGCCCAGGGCATGGCCCCTTCGCCACGCAGATGGCTCAGCCCCAGCGACAGTTCGGTGCCGGACAACGTGCACGCCGGCACGGCGGTCAGTTCCCGATGGCTGGCATGCTGGCGCGTCCACGTTTCCAGCTGGCAGGTCCCTTCCGGGGTGGTGCCGGCATCGTCCACCAGCAGGCTCGCGGCGGCATGCAGCGGGCCGCTGGCAGAGAGGGTCGCCCACAGCGGGGCAAGGCGAAGGAAGGTGAAGCGCATGGTCGTTCTCCGGCAGACGGATACGCCAGCGGCTCCCACTTGGGCCGAAGGTAAACAGTGCGATGTTCGAAGTTCAGGCCGCCCACGGCGGGCGGCACCGGGCCCCATCCTGGCGGACGCGACCTGCCTGGCAGTGTCCGGTCCGCTCAGTAAGCGCAGGATCTACTGTGACTGTCCAAGCAGGGGCCCCCGGGGCGATGAAGTGGGCGCATGGTGTGGGCCTCGATCCGGTGCGTCAAGCAGGATGCGGTGCATGCGCTTCGTTTCGTGCGTGCCAGCACGCTTCTGCCTCGGAGGGGCGTGCTGTTCTCGCTTCAAGACGAGGTGGATGCGACATTGATCAGGCGACGTTTAGCGCTGCGCGCGCTGCTTTCAATAGGCCGCCTGTTTCTATTGAGAACATTCGATAGCTTTCAAATTTTCATCTCCCCAACTTTCCGCATGTCCCCGTGGCGGAAGTCCGCCTAGCGTCATCAGGGCAGGCAGATGCCTGTGTCGAGGAGAGAGAACATCATGTCCGATCGCGTCAACCGCCGTTCCGCAGGGACCGTGGTCGTTATGCTGCTGGCATCCACGCTGCCCGGCCACGCCGCCGCCGAGGGGCCGCGCTTTGCCGGCCCGCTGCTCAGCCCCGCACCGCCACTGCCGGTGGGCATGCTCAACATCGAGCCCTACCTGATCAACAGCCAGCTGCGCGGCCTGTATGACGAAAAAGGCAACCGTCGCGACGCCGGTGGACCGGACGGGTGGTATCTGGCCGTGCCTGTCCAGTACGGCTTGCATGAGCGCGTGACCATCGCGGCCAGCTTGAACGCGTCCTACAACCGGGACGACGCCAACGAGCGTGCCTTCGATATCGGTGACACCACGTTGTCCGCGCTGTTCGGGCTGTACAAGGGGCAGGGCGTGCATCGGCCGACGCTGACCCTGGCCGTCCGCCAGAGCATCGCCACCGGGCATCACGACCGGCTGGAAGAGCGGCCGATCTCGGTCGCCAGCGGAACCGGCGTGGGCGCCACCAGCTTCGGCCTGCACGGCCAGGCCTACTTCCTTGACGGGCACCTGCGGATGCGCGCCAGTACGCTGTGGCGCACGCCGGGCGCCAATGCCGGCGTGCGGGGCCAGAGCGCGTTCGGCACGCCGGTGGGCTTCGATGGCAGGGTGAGGCTGGGAGCAGCAGTGACCAGCCTGCTGGCGGCGGAGTACAGCCTGTCGCCCACCTGGGTGCTGGCCGGCGAGCTGCTGCATGAGCGTGAAAGCGCCGGCAGCGTGCACGGCAGGGTGGCGAAGGCGACGGGGAGCGAGGAGATGTACCGACGCGATCCGGCCAGTTGGCGGTTCTCGATCGTTCCGGCGATCCAGTACCACTGGAACGACCATGTCGCGCTCGTCGCCGGTGCGCAGGTGTCGCTGGCCGGCCGCAACAGCAGCGAGGTGTTCGTGCCGCGGGTAGCGGTGAACATGGGATGGTGAGCGCGTTGGCCGGTTGCATGTGACGACCAGCGGTCCTCACCCACCAGGCCGCCCAACCGATTGACGGCCAGCGGCCGTCACTACCCAAAAAGCCACCCGCATGCGGGTGGCTTTTATTGTTCACACCGGCCTGGGGTCAGTTGTTGACCGTGGTGCTCGGGTTGCCGGCGTCGACGGTCAGCAGGCGGTTGATTTCCTGCAGTTCGGCGATGTCCAGCGCGCCGACGGCCTGGCTCAGCAGCAGGCGGTTCTGCAGGAAGGTGTAACGCGCATTGGCGTAATCCAGCTGTGCCGAGAACAGGATCCGCTGGTTCTGGATCACGTCCAGCACGGTGCGGGTACCCACTTCCAGGCCGACCTGCGATGCATCGTAGGCGCTCTGCGCGGAGACCACCGCCAGGCGGCGGGCTTCCACTTCACTGATGCCCGCCACCAGCGTCTGGTAGGCGTTGCGGGTGTTGCGGTCCAGTGCACGCTTCTGCTGCTCGTAGCCATCCTGCGCGATGTCACGCTGGGCCAGTGCCTGGCGGACCGCGGACTGGGTGGCGCCGCCGGCGAAGATCGGCACGCTCAAGGTCAGGCCGACGCTGTTGGTGCGCGTATCCGGGCTCAGCGCGCCCGCACCGGTGCTGTCACCCCAGGTCGCGCCCTGGCCCACGCTGGCGCCCAGGGCAAGCGTGGGCAGGTGGCCGGCACGTGCGGCCTGCACGCTGGCTTCGGATGCACTGACCTGCAGTTCCTGCGCCTTCAGCGCCGGATTCTGCGAGACCGCACTCTGCACCAGCTGGTCGACGTTGCCGCGGTTGGCCGGCACTTCCGGACGGAAGTCTTCCGGCAGGCCGCGCAGGTTGGTCACCGGCTGGCCGGTCAGTTCGGTCAGTGCCTGGTAGGCATCGGCGAGGGTGTTCTGCGAAACGATGGTGTTGGCACGGGCCTGGTCGTACTGGGCGCGCGCTTCATGCACGTCGGTGATCGGCGCCAGGCCCACTTCCAGTCGCTTGTCGGCGAAGTCGAACTGCTTCCTGGCTGCTTCTTCGTTGGTCTTGGCCGCGTTCAGTGATTCGATCGCCACCAGCACGTTGAAGTAGGCCGCCGAGGTCCGCACGATCAGGTCGTCGTTGGCCGAATCGAGGTTGAAATCAGCCGCACGGCTCAGTTCGCGCTGGGCGCGCAGGGTGCTGAACTGGCTCCAGTTGAACAGCGTCTGGCTGCCATCGATGGTGTAGGTGCGGCGGCGACTTTCGAAGGTACCGGTGTTGTTGCCCCGGTCTTCGGTGCGCGTGCGGTTCAACGTGGCGGCGCCGTTGATCTGCGGCAGCAGGGCGGCGCGTGCCTGCACGGCGCCTTCCTTGTCGAACAGCCGGGTGGATTCGGCAGCGGACAGCTGCGGGTCGCCATTGCGGGCCATTTCATAGACCTGCAGCAGGTCGGCGGCATGGGCGGACAGCGGCAGCAGGACGGTGGCCAGCGCAATAGCGAGGGTTCGGCGGATCATTGCGGCTTCCTTGGACTCAGAGGTGGAACTGGGGGGCCGGCGCGGCACCGCGCAGGTAATCGATATCGGTTTCGAACAGCGATTCGGTGCTGCCATCGGCCTTGACCAGGATCGCTTCCATCGCCGGCGAACGGCCGTGGATGATGTACAGGCGACCACCCGGACGCAGCCATGTGGCGAACTGTGACGGCACGCGGTCGACGGCGCCAGTGACACAGATCACATCGAAACGGCGGTCAGTCTGCCAGGCCAGGGCATCGGCTACGTCCACGCGCACGTTGGTGCCCAGGCCGGTGCTGTCCAGGCGTGCACGCGCGGTGGCGGCCAGCTCCGGATCGATTTCCAGGCTGAGCACTTCGCGCGACAGCGCGCCGAGGCAGGCCGACAGGTAACCGCTGCCGGTGCCGATTTCCAGCACTTCGTCACCCGGCTGCAGATCCAGCGCCTGCAGGGTGCGGCCTTCGACGACCGGCTTCATCATCTTCTGCCCGCCGCCGAGCGGCAGCTCGATGTCCGCATAGGCCAGTGCGCGATGGCTTTCTGCCACGAAGGCCTCGCGCGGCAGGCGCGCCAGGACGTCGAGCACCTTGATGTCCAGCACGTCCCAGGGACGGATCTGCTGTTCCACCATCAGTTCACGGGCGTGTGCGTAGTCAATCGTCATGAGGTTCCAATCCAGCGCAGTGGGCCGGCCATTTTACCGGTGCCGGAGGCCGTCGGCGCACCCGGAGCATGTATTCAGGGCGGCCGGGGTCGCAGTGCCGGAAGTCATCGCGACCTCCGGCTTGTTCAGGTTGTGGGTGTCAGTCACCACCCGGGCCCGCCTGGGCCGGGCGGGGGACATACGCGCGCAGGAAGAAATCCACGCTGGCCGCTACGTGCCGGCCGGCATCAGCGGGCGCCAGCGGGGGCTGCAGGCCGCACATCATATGTGTATGCAGTTCGCCCTTGACCAGGGTCATCAGCTGCAAAGCGGCAGTGGGGAAGTCCTGGATATCCAGCTCGCCGCGCGCCGTCCGGGCGCGCAGGAACTCGGCCAACGCTTCGGTGGTGCGCCGGGGCCCGGCCTGCCAGAACATTTCGCGCAGGCGGTCATCGGTCTCCGGCGCCATCATCACCCGCTGCACCGACACCGCCGCATCGGAGGTGACCAGCTCGAAAAAGGCCGCGCCGATGCCCAGCAGCTGGTCGCGCAGGGGCCCTTCGGCATCGGCGACGAACAGGGTATCGGGCAGCATTTCCACGCACTTGGAGGTGACCGCCTCGCCGAACAACGATTCCTTGTCACCGAAATGGCTGTACACGGTGAGCTTGGAAACACCGGCCTGGGCGGCGATGGCGTCCATGCTGACGCCGGTGTACCCCTGCTCCACGAACAGCGCCTTGGCCGCTTCCAGGATGGCGGCACGCTTGCCAAGGTCCTTGGGGCGACCCGGGCCTGCCGTCTTGCTGGCAGGTCTGGGCGCATTCTTGCGGGAGAAGGGACACATCATCGGCGTAATAGTAGACCAAGCGGTTCGATATTTATACTATACCGCCGGGTTCACTAAACCGCCCGGCGCCGCGCCTCCGCGCAGCTGCCACCACTCGAATGCGTAATCAGGACGAACACCGATGAAGAGCGTGCGCTGGATGGGAATTGCACTGGGAGTGGCCGCGCTGGCTGCCTGCTCCGACAAGCCGGAACCCCCCGTCGCCGCCGTGCCGGTGCTGGTGGTGCACCCGCTGGTTGCGGCCGGTGAGGGCGCCACGGTGTTCCCCGGCGAAGTCCGCGCGCGGCAGGAAAGCGCGCTGTCCTTCCGGGTTGGCGGCAAGCTGCTGCGGCGGGACGTGGACGCCGGCCAGCGGGTGGTCAAGGGACAGTTGCTGGCCGAGCTGGACCCGGCCGACTTCGCCCTGCAGGCACGCGCGTCGCAGGCGCAGCTGGCAGCCGCGCAGGCCGAACTGGTCCGCGCCCGTGACGACCACAAACGCTATGAAGCGCTGGCGGCCCAGCAGTTGATCAGCCGCTCGGCCCTGGACGAGCAGGCTGCCGCGTTCAAAGCGGCGCAGGGCCAGGTGGACGCTGCGCGTGCCAATGCCAACGTGCTGGGCAACCAGGCCGGCTATGCGCAGCTGCGCGCGCCCGCCGACGGGGTGATTGCCAGCCGCGAGCCCGATGCCGAAGCCGGGCAGGTGGTGGCGGCCGGGCAGACGTTGTTCACGCTGGCCGCCGACGATGGCCGCGAGGTGCGGATCGATCTGCCCGAGGCGATGCTGCGCGATTTCCCGGTCGGTACGGCAGTGCAGGTGGAGCCGTGGAGCCGCAGTGGGGCGATGCTGCCGGGGACGATCCGTGAGGTCGCCGCCGCCGCCGATCCGCAATCGCGGACCTTCGCCGCGCGGGTCAGCCTGGCCGCCGACGCGCTGGCCGATGTCAGCCTGGGCCAGAGCGCGCGCGTGCACGGTCAGGTGGGAGGCAACGGCAAGCAGGCACTGCAGCTGCCGCTGGCCGCCCTGCAGCGCGGTGCCGATGACCGCGCCAGCGTGTGGGTGGTGGATCGGTCCACCTCGCGTCTGAAGGCAGTGCCGGTAACCGCAGGGGCTTACGGCAGCGATACGGTGCCGGTGTTGAGCGGCATCACGGCAAGTGACTGGGTGGTTGCTGCCGGTGGACACCTGCTGCGCGCAGGCCAGTCGGTGACCGCGGTGGACCGGCAGAACCGCCCGGTACTGAAGCCGGCGGCTGCCGCCAGCAAGGCGGGGGAGTAAGCCGGTGCGCCGTTTCAATCTTTCCGAGTGGGCGCTGGCCAATCGTCCGCTGGTGTTGTTCGCCATGCTCGCCTTTGCCCTGATCGGCGCATGGTCGTACAAGCACCTCGGCCAATCCGAAGACCCTCCCTTCACCTTCAAGGCGATGGTGGTGCGCACGCTGTGGCCGGGTGCAACCGCCGAGCAGGTGTCGCGGCAGGTGACCGAGCCGATCGAGAAGGCGCTGATGAACACCGGCGAGTTCGAGTTCATCCGGTCCTACTCGCGGCCGGGCGAATCGCAGGTCATCTTCATGGCGCGCGACGACCTGCGTTCGAAGCAGATCCCGGAGCTCTGGTACCAGGTGCGCAAGCGGGTCGGCGACATCCAGGCCACGCTGCCGCGGGAAATCGTCGGGCCGTTCTTCAACGATGAGTTCGGCGATACCTTCGGCAACATCTACGCGCTGACCGGCAAGGGTTTCGACTATGCGCTGATGCGCGATTACGCCGATCGCATCCAGCTGGAACTGCAGCGGGTGCCGGACGTGGGCAAGGTGGAGCTGGTCGGCCTGCAGGATGAAAAAGTCTTCATCGAACTGTCCAACACCAAGCTGACTTCGCTGCGCATCTCGCGACAGGAAGTGCAGCAGGCCGTGGCCGAGCAGAACGGAGTGGCCAATACCAGCTTCCTGGAAACCGCCAGCGATCGCGTGCAGCTGCGCGTCAGTGGCCAGTTCAACAGCATCGAGGACATCCGCGCGTTCCCGATCCGCGTCGGCCAGCGTACCGTGCACCTGGGTGACATCGCGCACGTGCACCGTGGCTTCGCTGATCCGGCCTCGCCGAAGATGCGCTTCATGGGCGAGGATGCGATCGGCCTGGCGGTGGCGATGAAGGACGGCGGTGACATCCTGGCGCTGGGCACGCACCTGGATGCGGAGTTCGAACGGCTGCAGAAGACGCTGCCGGCCGGCATGCAGCTGCGCAAGGTGTCCGACCAGCCGCAGGCGGTGGATGAATCCGTCGGCGAGTTCGTGCAGGTGCTCACCGAAGCGGTGGTCATCGTGCTGCTGGTGAGCTTCTTCTCGCTGGGCCTGCGCACCGGGCTGGTGGTCGGGGTGACCATCCCGCTGGTGCTGGCGATGACCTTCTTCGTCATGCACTACTTCGGCATCGGCCTGCACAAGATATCGCTCGGCGCACTGGTGCTGGCGCTGGGCCTGCTGGTGGACGATGCGATCATCGCGGTGGAAATGATGGCCACCAAGATGGAGCAGGGCTACGATCGCCTGCGCGCGGCCAGCTTCGCCTGGGAATCCACCGCTTTCCCCATGCTGACCGGCACGCTGATCACCGCAGCCGGCTTCCTGCCGATCGCCACCGCGGCCTCCAGTACCGGTGAGTACACCCGTTCGCTGTTCCAGGTGGTGACCATCGCACTGGTGGTGTCCTGGATCGCGGCGGTGCTGTTCATCCCCTACCTCGGCGACAAGATGCTGCCGGACCTGTACAACCGGCAGCCGCCCAGACCGGGCAGCCTGCTGGGTCGCTGGCATGCCCGGCGGCAGGCGTGGGCGGACCGCTTTCCGGCATTGGCCAACCTGCTCGCGCCACCGGTGCATGGGCACGAGCACGATCCGTACCAGCGCCCGTTCTACGTGCGCTTCCGGCGCTTCCTGGAAGGATGCCTGCGCCATCGCTGGTGGGTGATCGCCGCGACCATCCTGTTGTTCATCGGCTCGCTGCTCCTGTTCCGTTTCGTCCCGCAGCAGTTCTTCCCGGACTCCACGCGGCCGGAGCTGATGGTGGACATCGAACTGGCCGAAGGCGCGTCGCTGAATGCCACCCGCGACCAGGTTGCCAAGCTGGAGACGCTGCTGGCGGGCCGCGATGGCATCCGCAACTACGTGGCCTACGTCGGCACCGGCTCGCCGCGCTTCTACCTGCCGCTGGACCAGCAGCTGCCGGCAACCAACTTTGCCCAGTTCGTGGTACTGGCCAATGACACGCAGGCACGTGAAGCCGTGCGTGACTGGCTGCAGCGCGAGGTGGTGCCCGCCTTCCCGGACGTGCAGATGCGCGTGACCCGGCTGGAGAACGGGCCGCCGGTAGGCTATCCGGTGCAGTTCCGCATTTCCGGCGAACACATCGCGCAGGTGCAGGCGCTGGCCCGCCAGGTGGAAGAAAAGGTGCGCGCCAACCCGCACACCATCAACGTCAACCTGGACTGGAGCGAACCCAGCAAGGTGGTGCGGCTGGTGATCGACCAGGACCGTGCCCGCGTGCTTGGGGTCACCAGCGCCCAGGTCAGCAACTTCGTGGCCAGTTCGCTGGCCGGCGAGACGACCAGCGTGTACCGCGAAGGCAACCGGCAGATCGAGATGGTGGTGCGGGGCGCGGACGATGAGCGGCTGAGCCTGGAACTGCTGGGCAGCCTGCAGATGCCCACGCCTTCCGGTGGCAGCATCAGCATGTCCCAGGTGGCCACGCTGGAGCATGGTTTCGAAGATGGCATCATCTGGCACCGCGACCGCCTGCCGACGGTGACCGTGCGTGCCGATATCGGCGATGGCATGCAGCCGCTGGACGTGGTGCAGCAGCTGCTGCCGACGCTGGAAGGCATCCGCGCGCAGCTGCCCAGCGGTTACCTGCTGGAAACCGGCGGAACGGTGGAGGATTCCGCGCGCGGCCAGGATTCGATCAAGGCCGGCATGCCGCTGTTCCTGGTGGTGGTGGCGACGCTGCTGATGCTGCAGCTGCGCAGCTTCTCGCGCACGGCGATGGTGCTGGTCACCGCGCCGTTGGGCATCATCGGCGCCACCCTGTTCCTGCTGCTGTTCCGGTCGCCGTTCGGCTTCGTCGCCCTGTTGGGCACGATCGCGCTGGCCGGCATGATCATGCGCAATTCGGTGATCCTGATCGACCAGATCCAGCAGGACATCGATGCCGGACATGACCGCTGGGACGCGATCCTGGATGCCACCGTGCGGCGCTTCCGTCCGATCGTGCTGACCGCACTGGCGGCGGTGCTGGCGATGATTCCGCTGTCGCGCAGCGCGTTCTACGGGTCGATGGCGATCTCGATCATGGGCGGGTTGATCGTGGGGACGGTGCTGACGCTGGTGTTCCTGCCGGCGTTGTATGCGGCGTGGTTCCGGGTGCGGCCAGGTGAGGTGGGTCGAACGGGCTGAGCCCCCTCGCGGGGGGCTGCTTGGAGCACGCTGGCTGGTTGGCGCCGGGCGGTGGGGCTGGTCGGGGGACGGCAAAGGCTGCATCCATGCGTGCCTCGTTTCGCGCCATCCATGGCGCTCAACGCCCCCGCCCAGCCCCACCGCCCGGCGCCCGACAGGTTCCGTGGCCGCCCGCCGCGTATGAAAAAAAAAGAGAAGCGGTAGCGCCGACCCATGGTCGGCGAGCGCAGCGGACCGTTGGCGGACGGTTGCCCTTACCCCTGCAGGTGTTCGAGCACTGCGGCAGTGGCCTGCGTGGTGGACACCGCGCTGCCGGCGGCAGCGAGATCCGCAGTGAACACACCCGCATCCAGCGCCGCATGCACGGCCGCTTCAACCGCCGCGGCTTCGGCTTCCAGGCCCAACGAATGGCGCAGCAGCATCGCCGCGCTGAAGATCGTCGCGTAGGGATTGGCGATACCCTTGCCGGCAATGTCCGGTGCCGAACCGTGGATCGGCTCGTAGATGCCGACCGCACCGGGTTCTCCCAGCGAGGCGGAGGGCAGCAGGCCGAGTGATCCGGCCAGCATCGAGGCTTCGTCGGTCAGGATGTCGCCGAACATGTTCTCGGTCACGATGACATCGTACTCGCGTGGCTTGGCCAGCAGGTGCATGGCCATCGAATCGACCAGCTGGTGCTCCAGCGCCACGTCGGCGAACTCCTCGCGGCCCAGCCGGGTGGCAACGTCGCGCCACAGCCGCGAGGTTTCCAGTACGTTGGCCTTGTCCACCGAGGTGACTCTGCCACGGCGCTGCCGGGCCAGCTGGAAGGCGCTGCGCAGCACCCGCTCGATTTCCACCACGCTGTAACTGCACAGGTCACTGGCGGTGGCGGCAGTGCGGGTCTTTTCGCCGAAGTAGATGCCACCGGTCAGTTCGCGCACCACCACGAAGTCGACGCCGCGCAGCAGTTCGGCCTTGATCGGCGAGGCGCCCAGCGCCGCTTCATGGGTGCGCACCGGGCGCAGGTTGGCGTACAGGCCGAGTGCGCGGCGGATCGCCAGCAGACCCTGTTCCGGACGTACCTTCGCATTCGGGTCGGACCACTTCGGGCCGCCCACCGCGCCCAGCAGGATCGCGTCCGCCGCCCGGCAGGCGTCCAGCGTGCTGGCCGGCAGCGGTTCGCCATGGCGGTCGATGGCGATGCCGCCGATGTCATGTTCGTTGAAGTTGAAGGTGTGGTTGAAGCGGGTGGCGACGGCTTCCAGCACGGCCACGGCGGCGGCGGCCACTTCCGGGCCGATGCCATCACCGGGCAGTACGACGATCTCAGCGTGCATGTTCGTTCTCGTAACGTTCGATCTCGGGGACGCGGCCCAGCAGGTAACCCAGCTGGTCGACACCTTCCAGCAGGCAGGTCTGCGAAAAACCATCCAGCGGGAAAGTGTAGACGCGGCCATCGGGCGTGCGCAGCTCGCGCGCGGCGATGTCCAGGGTAAGCACGTCATCCGGGCGCTGCATCAGCGCCTGTACGTCGGCCTCGTCGAGCACTACCGGCAGCAGGCCGTTCTTCAGCGAATTGCCACGGAAGATATCGGCGATCTCACTGCTGACGATGGCGCGCAGGCCGAGGTCGGTCAGTGCCCATGGCGCGTGTTCGCGCGAGGAGCCGCAGCCGAAGTTGCGGCCCGCCAGCAGGATGCTGCGGCCGGCGTTATGCGGCTGGTTGAAGGCGAAATCGGCATTGGGCGTGCCCTCGGCGGTCCAGCGCCAGTCGTTGAACGCGTTGCGGCCCAGGCCGGCACGTTCGGTGGTGGACAGGAAACGCGCCGGGATGATCTGGTCGGTGTCGATGTTGGTCTGGCGCAACACCACGCTGGCCGACGCCAGGGTGCGGAAGCCGCTCATCAGGCCACCTCCTGGTTGAACAGGTCGCGGGTATCGGCGACGCGGCCATTGACGGCCGCCCACGCGGCGGTCATCGGCGAGGCCAGCAAGGTGCGAGAGCCCGGGCCCTGGCGGCCCTCGAAGTTGCGGTTGCTGGTGCTCACCGCCAGCTGGCCCGGTGCCACCAGATCGCCGTTCATCGCAATGCACATCGAGCAGCCGGGCTCGCGCCATTCGGCACCGGCGGCGCGCACGATGGCATCGATGCCTTCGGCCTCAGCCTGGCGCTTGACGATTTCCGAGCCCGGTACCACCAGCATGCGCACGTGATCGGCCACCTGCCGGCCACGCAGCACCTGGGCGACTTCACGCATGTCACTCAGCCGCCCATTGGTGCAGGATCCCACGAACACCACGTCCACCGGCGTCCCCTGCAGGGTGTCGCCGGCATGCAGCTGCATGTAGTCCAGGCCCTTCTGTGCAGCGGCATCGTTGGCCGCCGGGATCGGCGCGTCCACAGCGATCGCGGTACCCGGATGGGTGCCCCAGGTCAGGGTCGGACGGATGTCGGCCGCGTTGATCGAAACCTCTGCATCGAAGCGCGCACCGTCATCGCTGCGCAGCTGCGACCAGCGCGCCACGGCGGCATCGAAGTCGGCGCCCTTCGGCCCGCGCGGGGTGGCGGCCACCCAGTCGAAGGTGACCTGGTCCGGGGCCACCATGCCGGCGCGAGCACCGGCTTCGATGGACATGTTGCACAGGGTCATGCGCTGCTCCATGTCCATCGCCGCGATGGTGCTGCCGCGGAACTCCAGCACATGGCCGGTGCCGCCGTTGACTCCGATCACGCCGATGATGTGCAGCACCACGTCCTTGGCGCCGACGCCGGCCGGCAGCGCGCCGTCCACGGTGATCGCCATGGTCTTCGCCTTGCGCTGCAGCAGGCACTGGGTGGCCAGCACATGGCCGACTTCACTGGTGCCGATGCCGAACGCCAGCGAACCGAACGCACCATGGGTGGAGGTATGGCTGTCGCCGCAGACGATGGTCATGCCGGGCAGGGTGAAGCCCTGTTCCGGAGCGATGACATGCACGATGCCGCGGTCGGCCGAGGCCATGTCGAACAGTTCCACGCCGTACTCGGCGCAGTTGCTGGCCAGCATCGCCACTTGGGCTTCGGAGGCCGCGCTGGCATAGGGCAGGGAGCCATCGGCGCGCGCGGGCAGCGTCGGCGTGGAATGGTCCATGGTGCCCTTGGTGCGGTCCGGACGGCGCGGCGACAGGCCGCGTTCGCGCAGCTCGGTGAAGGCCTGTGGCGAAGTCACTTCGTGGATCAGGTGCAGGTCGATGTACAGCACGGCGGGCGCGCTGTCGGATTCGGGGACGACCACGTGGGCGTCCCACAGTTTGTCGTACAGAGTGCTGGGTGCGGGGGTCATGCGATGGCCTGGCAGGAAGGTGCGATGAAGAACATCAGGGGTAATCGGGACGGGGTCAACACTCAGCGGCGACGTGCAAGCACGCGCAGCCGCACATGGTCGGCGAGCGGCAGCCCCAACGCATCACGTGGCAGGTCGGCCAGCAGTGCTTCGGCGGCATCACGCGTGCGGCAGGCAGTCGCGCTGTCCAGGTCGGCCAGCAACGGCGCGGCGAACACCCGCAGCCAACCTGCGATGCCGGTGGGCAGCGGCGTGGGGCGCTCCACGCGCTCGGCGAACTGCACGTGGAAGCCATGCTGGCGCAGGCGATCGCTGTACGCTTCCACGGTGGGGAAGTACCAGTTGAACGCGCTTTCGCCGTGGCCGTGCGCCACGCGGGCGGCCTGCACGGCACCGACGATGGCGGCGACGTTGCCATCGCCACCGAACTCGGCGACCAGGCGTCCGCCGGGTTTCAATGCACGCCGCACACCGGCCAGTACGCGGTCCGGCTCGCGCATCCAGTGCAGCGCGGCGTTGCTGAACACTGCATCGAATTCGCCATCGAAGGCCAGCGCATGGCCGTCCATGACCTGCGCATCGACCCCGCGTGCGCGCGCGGCGATCACCAGCTCGGGCGAGGCGTCCACGCCGATCACCTGCGCGCCGGTCAGTGCCAGTTCGGTGCTGAGCACGCCGTCGCCACAGCCGAGGTCGAGGACCCGTTCACCCCGGCGCGCATCGAGCAGGCGCGCGATCGCGCTGCCCAGCACCGGCACGAAGCCGGCGTCGATGGCGTAATCCTGGGCATTCCAGGCCTGGCCGGCGTCGATGCCGACGGAGGTGAAAGCGCTCATGCTGGAATCCTCAGGCGTGGGCGGCCGCAGCGGCGGTGTCAGGGGCGGCAGTGGCTTCGCGCTGGCGCAGCAGGCGGTTGGCGACGTCCAGCCAAGCCAAGGCCGAGGCCTCGATGATGTCGCGGCTGGTGCCGGTGCCTTCGAAGACGTCCTCGCCACTGCGGACGCTCAGGTTGGCCTCGCCGCGTGCGTCCGCGCCGATGCCTACGCTGTGCACCTGGTAGCTGTCCAACTGCAGGCTGACGCCGGTGGCCGAAGACAGGGCACCGAACAGCGCATCCACCGGGCCATCGCCCTGTGCGGTTTCGGCCACCCGGTTGCCATCCGGATCGGACAGTTCGACCAGTGCATTGGCACGGCTGCCGACATCGCTGATGGTCATCGAGGCCAGACGGTAGCCCGGGGTGCTGGCGCCGCCCTGCATCAGGGTCTGCAGGTCCGCATCGGTGACCACGCGCTGCTGCTCGCACAGCGACTTGAACTGCTCAAACACCATTTTCAGTTCTTCTTCTTCCAGCCAGAAGCCCAGTGCGCGCAGGCGCGCCTCGACCGCGGCGCGGCCGCTGTGGCGGCCCAGCACCATCTGCGAGTCCTCCCAGCCCACGTCTTCCGGGCGCATGATTTCGTAGGTGCCGCGGTGCCGCAGCATGCCGTGCTGGTGGATGCCGGATTCATGGGCGAAGGCGTTCGCACCGACGATTGCCTTGTTGCGCTGTACCGGCATGCCGACCAGCCGCTGCAGCAGCTGCGAGGTGCCGACGATGCGCGGGGTGTTGATGGATGTATCCTGCTCGTAGAAGGCCTGGCGCACCTTCAACACCATGGCGATCTCTTCCAGCGAGCAGTTGCCGGCGCGCTCGCCGATGCCGTTGACGGTGCATTCGACCTGGCGGGCGCCGCCTTCGATGGCGGCCAGCGAATTGGCCACGGCCAGGCCCAGGTCGTTGTGGCAGTGCGCGCTGAAGATCACCTGCCCGGCACCGCTGACATCGGCGACGCCGGCGATGACCTGCTGGAACATCGCGCGGATTTCCTCCGGCGTGGTGAAGCCGACCGTGTCCGGCAGGTTGATGGTGGTGGCGCCGGCGGCGATCGCCACGCGTGACACTTCGATCAGGTAGTCCAGTTCGGTGCGGGTGGCGTCCTCGGCGGAAAACTCGACGTCATCAATGTACGAACGCGCCAGCGCGACGTGCTTGTGCACCGATTCCAGCACCTGCTCGCGGCTCATGCGCAGCTTGTGCTCGCGGTGCAGCGGGCTGGTGGACAGGAATACGTGCAGGCGCGGGTGCGCGGCTGCGTCCAGCGAGCGCGCCGAGGTTTCGATGTCGCCGGCCAGGCAGCGCGACAGCACCGCCAGGATCGGGCGCTGTACTTCGCGGCCGATCATCGTCATCGCCTCGCGGTCGGATTGGGAGCTGGCCGGGAATCCGGTTTCGATCACGTCCACGCCCAGCTCGTCCAGCGCACGCGCCATGACCAGCTTCTGCTGCGGGCTCATGCTGCAGCCGGGCGACTGTTCGCCATCGCGCAGGGTGGTGTCGAAGATGCGGATGCGCGGCGGGGTAATTCGTTCGATGGTCGGCGTGGTCATGGGGAAGTCTCCTCGACAGCGGGCAGTGCGGCGTGCAGGTGGGAAGGGGAAGAAGCAGGTTTCAAGGCGGGCGGTGCGACCGCCACGGCGGGCGTTCGCAGGGTTTCGGGGCGGCGCCGGCGCGGTTTGCGCGGGGCGCGTGGGCGCACGTCGGTGAGCAGGCCGGCAAGCACCGAAGCATCGATGTTGCCGCCGGAGACGACCGCGAACTTGCGGCGTCCGGCGACCCGGCGACCGGCGGCCAGCGCCAGCGCGCCGGCGCCTTCGGCGATCAGGTTTTCTTCCAGCGCCAGCCGCACCAGCGTCTCACGCAGCTCCGCTTCGCGCACGATCACCACGTCGTCCAGCAGCGAGGTGCACAGGCGGCGGGTCAGGAAGCCGGGGATCTTCACCCGCACGCCGTCGGCCAGCGAGGGCACCGGGGCGATCGGACGGACGTCGCCGCGGATGGCGCGGGCCATCGAGTCCACCCCTTCGACCTGCGCGCCGACGATGCGCACGCCCTGCGATTTCAGCGCCAGGGCGACACCGGAAGCCAGGCCGCCGCCGCCGATGGGCACGATCACGACGTCCGGCGAATGCGGCGCCAGTTCGATGCCGACCGTGCCCTGGCCGGCGATGACATCGGCATCGTCGAAGGCCGACAGGAAGCGGTAGTCATGGCGCTGGGCCAGTTCCACCGCGAAGGCCCAGGCGTCGTCGTAGCTCTCGCCATGCTGGCGCACGGTGGCGCCCCAGTGGGCGACGCCGGCGATCTTGTTGGCCGGCGCGCCGTGCGGCATGACGGTGATCGCCTGCACGCCCAGCCGATGTGCTGCCCAAGCCACGCCCTGGGCGTGGTTGCCGGCAGAGGCGCAGATGATCGGACGCAGGTCGCCGCGCTCGCGGCCGGCCAGCAGTGCATTCAGCGCGCCGCGGACCTTATAGGAGCCGGTACGCTGCAGGTTTTCCAGCTTCAGCCAGGTGCCGAAGCGTTCGGCGTGATGCAGCGGCGTGGGCGGCAGGAAGCGGCGCAGGCGGGCCTGCGCGGCCAGCACGTCGGCGACGGTTACATCGCCTACGTCAGGTTCGGTGCCGGCGCGGTCAGCGGCAGGCATGGTGGACCACGCGTTGTGCGCACGGCCACGACGACGGGCGCCGAAGAAGACGCCTCCGTGCCGGCACCGCTTGCACGGTACGGGCGTTCATGCGGCTGCTCCCTGCAGTTCGGTCACCTGCACCGATACGCAGTCGTAGATTTTTTCGATCTGCCGGCACAGGGTTTCCGGCGGACGGGTACCGTCCACCACCAGCTGCAGGTGCCAACGGCCCTGGTCATCGGCATCGGGTGCACCGTGGATGGCGCGCGGGGCGAAGCCGCGTCGCTCGGCCATGCCGATCACGCGCAGCAGCGCGCCTTCGGCCGGATGCAGCACCAGGTCAAGCCGGTATTGCATTGGGAGCCTCCTGGCTGACATGGGCGGGGTTGGCTTCCAGCATCGTGCTGTTGGCGGTGTTGGGCGGCACCAGCGGCCACACATTGGCGCGCGCATCGATGGCCACGTGCAGCAGCGCCGGGCCGGGTTCGGCCAGCAGCGCCGCCAGCCCACCTTCCACCTCGTCACGCGCGTCGATGCGGGTGGCGGCAATGCCGAACACCTTGGCCAGTGCGACGAAGTCCGGGTTGTCGGACAGGTCGATCTCGCTGTAGCGCTCGGCAAAGAACAGTTCCTGCCACTGCCGGACCATGCCCAGCGAGCTGTTGTCCAGCAGCACGATCTTCACCGGCAGGCGACAGCGCGCGATGGTGGTCAGCTCCTGCACGTTCATCATGAAGCTGCCATCACCGGAGACCAGCACCACGGTGCGCTCGGGGCAGGCGAACTGCGCGCCCATTGCCGCCGGCAGGCCGAAGCCCATCGTGCCCAGCGCGCCGCTGGTCAGGTGGTTGCGCGGGTGGTTGAAGCGGCAGTGCTGGGCCACCCACATCTGGTGCTGGCCGACGTCACAGGCGATCACCGCATCGGCCGGCGCCAACTCGCTCAGTCGCTTCAGCAGCGCGGGCGCGTAGATGTGCTTGCCCGGTGCGTCGTAGCGGGCGATGAACTTCTCGCGGTGCTGCGCGCAGCGGTTGCGCCAGGCGGACTGGGTGGCCGGCGGTGCCGGGAACGCGGCGTGCAGGGCGCGGATGGCCTGGGCCACATTGCCGGGGACGGCGACGTCGGCGGTACGCAGCTTAGAGATTTCATAGGCGTCGGCATCGATGTGCACAACGCGCGCGAAGGGCGCGAACTCGGTCAGCTTGCCGGTGGCGCGGTCATCGAAGCGCGCGCCCAGCACCAGCAGCAGGTCGGCTTCCTGCACGGCCATGTTGGCCGCGCGGGTGCCATGCATGCCCAGCATGCCCAGCGATTGCGGGTGTCCTGCCGGCAGTGCTCCCAGTCCACGCAGGGTCAGCACGGTGGGTATGCCGCTGGCCGCGGCGAAATCGCGCAGCGCATCGACGGCGTCACCCAGTGCGATGCCGCCGCCGGCGTAGATCACCGGCTTTTCCGCGCCTGCAATGGCGGCGATGGCATCAGCGATGGCCTGCCCGGTCGGCGCAGGCGGTGCCTCCACCGTGGCCGGGACATGGGCCGGCAGATGGCTGGCATCGGCGACCTGGACATCCTTGGGCAGATCGATCAGCACCGGGCCGGGGCGGCCTTCGCGCGCGATGCGGAACGCCTCGGCGACCACGCGCGGCAGGTCATCCACGCTGCGCACCAGCCAGCTGTGCTTGACGATCGGCAGGGTCAGTCCGAACACGTCCAGTTCCTGGAACGCATCGGTACCCAGCAACGGCGTGGCGACCTGGCCGGTGATGCAGACCATCGGCACCGAATCCAGCATCGCATCGGCGATGCCGGTGACCAGGTTGGAAGCGCCCGGGCCGGAAGTGGCGATGCACACGCCGACCCGGCCACTGGCACGCGCAAAGCCGTTGGCAGCCAACGCGGCGCCCTGCTCGTGGCGCACCAGCACGTGCTTCAACCGCGAATCCACCAGGGCGTCGTAGAACGGCATGATCGTACCGCCTGGATAGCCGAACAGCGTCTGCACGCCTTCGGCCTCCAGTGCCTGGGTCAGCCAGCGCGCGCCGTTGGGCGGCGCGCTGCGTTGTGCGGGGATGTTCATGGGGAACCTTGCAGAGCGGGTGGGGGAGGGCTGCGTGGATTACGCAGCCTGGCCTTGCAGCCAGACCATCTTGGCGCGCAGCTCCTTGCCTACCTTCTCGATCGGGTGGTCCAGGTCGGCCTGCTTGAACTTGTTGTAGTTCGGCAGCCCCGCTTCGTACTCGGCAACCCAGTTCTTGGTGAACGTACCGTCCTGGATGTCCTTCAGGACCTCCTTCATGCGCTCCTTGGTGCCGGCGTCGATGACCCGCGGGCCGCTGACGTAGTCCCCGTACTGCGCGGTTTCAGAGATGAACTCCAGCATCCGCGAGATGCCGCCTTCGTAGAACAGGTCCACGATCAGCTTCAGTTCGTGCAGCACTTCGTAGTACGCGATTTCCGGCTGGTAACCGGCTTCCACCAGCGTTTCGAAACCGGCCTGCACCAGCGCCGAGGCGCCGCCGCACAGCACTGCCTGTTCGCCGAACAGATCGGTTTCGGTCTCTTCCTTGAACGTGGTCTGGATCAGGTTGGCACGCGCGCCGCCCAGGCCGGTGGCATAGGCCAGCGCATGCTTGGCGGCGTTTCCGCTCTTGTCCTGGTGCACGGCCCAGATGCACGGCACGCCGCGGCCGATTTCGTATTCGCGGCGGACCAGCGCGCCCGGGCCCTTCGGCGCGACCAGCACCACGTCCAGGTCGTCGCGCGGGGTGATCATGTCGAAGTGGACGTTCAGGCCGTGCGCGAACAGCAGCACCGCGCCCTGTTTCATGTTCGGTGCCAGCACGTCTTCGTACAGCTTCTTCTGCACCATGTCCGGGGTCAGCACGGCGACCAGGTCGGCATCCTTCACTGCCTCGGCCGGTGCCTTGACGGTGAAGCCATCGGCCTGGGCCTTGACTTCGGTCGGGCCGCCGGGCCGCAGGCCCACCACCACGTCGAAGCCGGATTCACGCAGGTTCAGTGCGTGCGCGCGGCCCTGGCTGCCGTAGCCGACGACAGCGATCTTGGTCTGGGGCAGGTCGTTGGTGCTCATCGTGGTGGTTCCTTGCAGAGGGGTCGGGTGAGGAGGAAGGGTGTTGCCATGTTCTGAAACGAAAAAACCCGCGCCGGGACCGGTGCGGGTTTTGATCGAGTACCTGTGTGTCTGTTGCTTACACGCTGGCTCGTCCCGCTCCGGTGGGCTGGCTAATAAGTACGAGTACGAGGAGCGAACGCAGCGAGCCGGCGCCGATGGCGGCGGGCTCGAAGTTCGTTGGCGGTGGCGTGTGGCGCTGCAACATGGGTCCGAGGAAAACATGCGGGCCAAGGTGTGTCAACCCTTGTCGACGGATGCGGATTGGTTGCCACTGAATCCACGCGGAAGCCTTGTGCCACCAGCATTGTTGCGCATGAAACCAGCACCGCGCTGCGCTGCGTAGCGAGCCGTTGGCGCCATTCGCGCAGTCGCGGGCGAGCCCGCGCGGCACGTCCATGACCTATGCCGGATACCCGGCAACGCGCAGACAGGCGACTATCGCGATATCCCTTTCCAGGAACTCCCCGACGTGACCCGACGACTGACCCGCTGCCTGCTGGCCGCTGCCCTGCTGGCGACGCTGCCCGCGCTTGCCCTCGCCGCTGATCGCGTGACCGGCCACGGCTTTGCCACCCGTTCGGAAGTGATCGCACCGCATGCGATGGCGGCGACGTCGCAGCCGCTGGCTACCCAGATCGCGCTGGACGTAATGAAAAACGGCGGCAGCGCGGTCGATGCCGCAATCGCCGCCAACGCGGCACTGGGGCTGATGGAACCCACCGGCAATGGCATCGGCGGCGACCTGTTCGCCATCGTATGGGATCCGAAAACCCAGCAGCTGCATGGCTACAACGGCTCCGGCCGCTCGCCGCGATCGCTCACCCTGGCCGAGTTCCAACGCCGCGGGCTGAAGGAAATCCCGGCCACCGGTCCGCTGCCGGTGTCGGTGCCTGGTGCGGTCGATGGCTGGTTCGCCCTGCACGAGCGTTTCGGCCGCAAGCCGATGGCCGACAACCTGGCGCCGGCCATCCGCTACGCACGCGAAGGCCATCCGGTGGCCGAGGTCATCGCGTATTACTGGGATCGCTCGGTGCCGCGCCTGTCGCAGTATCCCGGTTTCAAGGAACAGTTCACGATCAACGGCCACGCCCCGCGCAAGGGCGAGCTGTGGAAGAACCCGAACCTGGCCAACACGCTGCAGCAGATCGCCGATGGCGGCCGCGACGCGTTCTACAAGGGCGATATCGCGCGCACCATCGGCAGCTACTTCAAGGCCAACGGCGGCTACCTGAGCTTCGATGACATGGCCGCCCACCATGGCGAATGGGTCGATCCGGTGAGCAGCAACTACCGCGGTTACGACGTGTGGGAGCTGCCGCCCAACAGCCAGGGCATCGCCGCGCTGCAGATCCTCAACGTGCTGGAAGGCTACGATTTCTCGAAGATTCCCTTCGGCTCGGCCGAGCACGTGCACCTGTTCGTGGAAGCCAAGAAGCTGGCCTTCGCCGACCGCGCGCGCTTCTATGCGGACATGGCGTTCCAGCCGGCCGCGCCGGTGGCCAAGCTGATTTCGAAGGAGTATGCGGCCGAGCGCCGTGCGTTGATTTCGATGGATAAGGCACTGAAGGAAGTGCAGCCGGGCACGCCGAAGCAGCTGGAAGAGGGCGATACGATCTACATGACCGTCGCCGATGCCGACGGCATGATGGTGTCGCTGATCCAGTCCAACTACCGCGGCATGGGCAGTGGCATGGCGCCCCCGGGACTCGGTTTCATCCTGCAGGATCGTGGTGAGATGTTCGTGCTGCAGAAGGGCCACCCGAACGGTTATGCGCCGGGCAAGCGTCCGTTCCAGACCATCATCCCCGGCTTCATCACCAAGGACGGCAAGCCGTATGCGAGCTTCGGCGTGATGGGCGGGGCGATGCAGCCGCAGGGGCATGCGCAGATCGTGATGAACCTGGTGGACTTCGGCATGAACCTGCAGGAAGCCGGTGATGCGCCGCGCATCCAGCACGAGGGGTCGACCGAGCCGACCGGCCAGGCCACGGCGATGAGCGACGGCGGGGAGGTCAACCTGGAAACCGGGTTTGCGTATGACACGATCCGCGCGCTGATGCGCAAGGGCCATCGCGTGGTGTTCGCCGACGGTCCGTATGGCGGCTACCAGGCGATTCTTCGCGATCCGGAAACGGGCGTGTACTACGGCGCATCCGAGAGCCGCAAGGATGGGCAGGCGGCGGGGTATTGAGGGATCGGTCGAACGGGTGGGACCCCCCTCGCGGGTGGCTGCTTACAGCTCGCTACGTGTGGTTGGGGCCGGGCGGTGGGACTGGTCGGGGGACGGCAGAAGCTGCATCCATGCGGGCCTCGTTTCGCGCCATCCATGGCGCGGGTACACGTCATCGCATTCGCGCTGCCGCTCCCACGCTTTGCTGCGCAAACCGCGGGCCCCGTCTCACCAACACCCACACCCCGCCGCTTCGCGGCCGCCCCTGACTCAGGGGCTCCCTCCACCCGACACCACACGGGCGCTCTGGTAGCGCCGAGCCATGCTCGGCGGAAATCATCAGATCCCATTCCCCCCACCATCCGCCGACCATGGGTCGGCGCTACCGAAGGTTCCATGGCCACCATGGACCTGTCGAAGGTGGGGCGGGGTGGGTTGGCGGGAACGCTCATCTGCATGGATGCGGATGGCGAGCCTCCAGGGATGGATTCACGGCGATTCCCGCAAACCCACCCCGCCCCGCCCAACCAACGGCCCTGCAGCTGTTGACGTTGACGTTGACGTCGCTTCAACGCCGCGCGCCAGCGCAGAAAAACCCTTTACCAGACCAGATCGTCCGGAATCTGGAACTGCGCGTAATACGCATCGTCTTCAGCATTGCCGGTGGAGGCGACCGCGCTCTCCCCCGCCTGGCCGTGGTCGACCGCAATCAGTTCCGGGGCGCGCTCGCGCACCTTTTCCGCCGCCGCGCGTGGCAACAACGCGTAACCTTCGCCCGCCGCCACGATCACCAGCGCACCGGCCGACAGCGCCTTGCGCAGCTTGGCATCGATCAGCAGCGTGCGGATCACCTCGCCGTGGGTGAAGCGGTACTCGCTCTCGCCCGCGTGCGGAACCGCATGCGCCTGCACGATCTGCCGCGCCTGCGCGCGGCCCTCGGTGGCACGCAGCTGCGCATTGCGTTCGGCGGCGATGGCGCGGTCACGCTCGACCTTCTCCAGCCGCACGCGCTCGGCCTCGCGCTGGATCTCCGCCGATGCATCCGGCGCCTTGCCCTGGCGGGCCTTGGCCTGCTCGCGGGCCGCGGCACTGGCCTGCGCCTTCTTGGCCAACCCGGCCTTGAGCAATTGTTCCTGCAGCGCGTTCGGCTTTGCCATGGTCCTGCCTGCAACTGGTCTATCTTAGGGACGTCCATGATACCGGAGCCCCAGCGGCACCATGCCCTCCCTGAAATACCTGACCGGCTATCCCGAACCCCTGCAGGAGCAGGTGCGCCAGCTGCTCGCCGAAGACCGCCTTGGCGCCCTGCTGCAGCGGCGCTATCCCGAGGCGCATGAGGTACGCAGCGACCGCCAGCTGTATGACTACACCCAGCAGCTCAAGGACCGCTACCTGCGCCAGTCGGTGCACCTGAACAAGGTCTGCTACGACAACAAGCTGGAAGTGGTGAAACACGCGCTGGGCCTGCACACCGCGGTGTCGCGCATGCACGGCGGACGCCTGAAGGCCAGCCGCGAGATCCGCGTGGCCAGCGTCTTCCGGCAGGCACCGGCGGCCTTCCTGAGGATGATCGTGGTGCATGAACTGGCGCACCTGAAGGAAGCCGACCACAACAAGGCCTTCTACCAACTGTGCCAGCATATGGAACCGGACTACATGCAGCTCGAATTCGACACCCGGCTGTTCCTGACTGAACTGGCCCACCGCGGCGGCTGAAGCAACCAAACGCCGTGGCAGGTACACTGCGCGCCCCCTAGAGGTTCCCTGCCCCATGCTCTCCACCCGTCTCGACAAACGCCTGGCCGAACTGCTCGGCTGCCCCCGTGGCGAAGCCCGCCGCTACATCGAAGGCGGCTGGGTGCGCGTGGATGGACAGGTGGTGGAACAGCCGCAGGCGCAGGTCACCACCGAGACGGTGGAGATGGACCCGGCCGCGCGCGATGAGAAAACCGAGCGCGTGACCATGCTGCTGGCCAAGCCGGTCGATGCGGCCGCGCATACGCTCAGCGCGATGGTCACCCCGGAATCGCAGAGCCCGCTGGACCTGGGCAGCATCCGTCCGCTGCAGCGCCACTTCCACGGCCTGCAGCTGGCCGCCGCGCTGCCCGCTTCGGACAGTGGCCTGGTGGTGGTCAGCCAGGACCCGCTGATCATCGCCCACCTGCAGCAGCAGCTTGCGCGCACCGAACAGGAGTTCCTGGTGGATATCCAGGGCGAGCGCGCGATGTGGGACGTGGCCCGGCTGCAGACCGGCCTGAAAGAGAACGGACGCACCATCCCCGGCTGCAAGATCAGCTGGCAGAGCGAACAGCGGCTGCGCTTTGCCGGCAAGGGCCTGCATCCGCGCATGCTGCGCGAAGCCTGCGCCGGTGCCTCGATGCAGGTGGTCGGCATCCGCCGCCTGCGCATCGGGCGTGTCTCGCTGGGCAAGCTGGCCCCGGCCAGCTGGCGTTATCTGGGCAGTGACGAGCGTTTCTGAGCAGTGCACTGCGCGTGCACCGGCCTGGCGGTTAGGATCGGTGCATGAGTAAACCCCTTCCCCTGTGGCGCCGGCTGCTGCGCGGCCTGGCCATCGTGCTTGCGCTGCTGGTATTGCTGGTGCTGTCCGGCCTGTTGCTGGCCGACCATCTGACCCCGCAGGCGCGTGGAGAAACATCGCACGTGCTGCCGGTGCACCCCACGCAGACCCGCATCGACCGCGAGGTAAGCGCGCTGCAGGCGGCGCATCCCGGGGCATCCGGCGTGGCCTTCCTGTCCGATGGGCTGGATGCCTTCGCTGCGCGCGCGGTCATCACCGAACGCGCCGAACGCAGCCTGGACCTGCAGTACTACATGTGGAAGGACGACCTGATCGGCCACCTGATGGCGCGTGCCCTGCACGACGCCGCCGAGCGCGGCGTGCGCGTGCGGATCCTGCTCGACGACATGAACGCGCAGGACAAGGACGCGCTGATGATGGCGCTCGATACCCATCCCAACATCGAAATCCGCCTCTACAACCCGTTCCGCAACCGCAATGGGCCGTGGCGCATGCTGGAGATGGTGCAGCGGTTCTTCTCGGTCAACCACCGCATGCACAACAAGAGCTGGATCGCCGATGGGCGGGTCGCCATCGTTGGTGGCCGCAATATCGGCGAGGAATACTTCAGCGCGCGCCCGGACGTGAACTTCCGCGACCTGGACCTGCTGGTGGCCGGTGAAGCCGTCGGCCAGGCCAACACCGTGTTCGACGCTTACTGGAACAGCGAAGCAGCCGTGCCCATTGCCGCGCTGGCCTACCACACCCGCCAGCAGCTGCGCCTGCTGATGCGCGAATCGGACAATGAAGCACGGCTGGAATCGGCCAGGCCGTACCTGCAGGAAGTGGCGAAGTCGCGTCCACGCGCACGGGCCAGCGCAGCGCCGCTGCACTGGAGCAGGAACGTGCGCATCGTTTCCGATCCGCCCATGAAGCATCGCCGCGATGATCCGCAGAACTGGCTGGTCAGCGACCTGGTCCAGATGCTGACGGCGTCGCAGCACAAGGCCCTGCTGATATCGCCGTACTTCGTGCCCGGCAACGAGGGGCTGGATGGACTGTCCCGGCTGAGCGAACGCGGCGTGCAGGTCGGGGTGGTCACCAACTCCCTGGCCGCCAACGACGTGGTCGCCGTGCACGGGGGCTACATGACCTACCGGGTGCCGCTGCTGCAGGCCGGCGTGCAGCTGTACGAACTGAAGGCACATGGCAAGGCGACCAGTTCCGGTCTGTTCGGCAGCAGCGGCGCCAGCCTGCATACCAAGGCCTTCGTGCTGGATGACCGGCACGGCTTCGTCGGCTCCTTCAACCTGGATCCGCGCTCGGCCTACCTCAACACGGAAATGGGCGTGATCTTCGACGACCCGGTGCTGGCGGCCCAGCTGACGGCCGAATACCTGCGGCTGTCCAGTCCGGAACAGAGCTGGTGGCTCGCATTGGACGCACAGGACCGGGTGCGCTGGCTGGAACGGGATCCACCGCCGCATTGGGTCGACACCGAACCGGACAGCAGCGTGCGCCTGCGCACCAGTGCCCGGGTGATCAGCTGGCTGCCGCTGGAATCGCAGCTCTGATCCCGCTCAGCCCTCGCCGTCGTGTTCGTCGGCGAGGGTTTCAACCGGCCGCCCGTGCAGGCGCCGCCAGATCCACAGCAGGGCATGCGGCGGGGTGCCGGGCAGATGCTCCAGCCAGGCCAACCCCTGGCTCTTGCCGATGTGCCCATGCCGGGCCAACAGGCTGGCCGCCGCCGCCGCGCGAGCGAAGCGCAGGGTGCGTGGCAGCGGGCTGTCGGCATTGGTTTGCTCAAGCGCTTCGTGCACCGGCGCGGGCAGCTCCCACGCCGCAGCCACGCGCTGGGCGACCGGCAGCGTCCACTGCCGCAGCACCGCCTCGGCGGTGGGGTAGTCCAGCGGCACCTGCAGCGTCTGCGCTTCCTGCAGCAGCTGTTTCATCACCAGCGCGGCGCCCAGGCCCTGGGTGAGCCCCAGCCACTGTGCGGCGAACGGATCCTGCTGGCTGACCGTACGTGCGTGGTCGGCCGCCGCGCGCGAGGACAGCAGCGCATGCTCCCAGATGATCGTGCTGAACTGCGGGAACTCACTGCACTGCAGGTGCATGACCGGCTGCACCAGCACCGCGCTGATGATCTGCCGGATGCCTTCGGTGCCGACCAGCGTGATGGCCCGCTGCAGGCTGTCCACCGGCCGCTCCTGCATGCGGAAAGCCGGGCTGTTGGCGATGCGCAGCAGGTTGCCGGTCAGCACCGGATCCTGGCCGATGATCGCCGCGGTCGCCCGCGCGGAGGATTCCGGATCGTTGACGGTCTGGATCAGCTGCGGCAGCAGCTGCGGCCGCCGCGGCAACTGGCGCGCGCTCCAGTCACGTGACAGCAGCGCCTGCCGGGTGGCTTCGAGCAGGGCCTCGTTGCAGGCAGCGCCGCCATCAAGGGCCGGGTGCAGGGCCAGCGCATACAGGCCGGAATGCAGGCGCGCCTCGGCATCGGCATCGGCCTCGCCAGCGGCAACCGCCCCGGTCGGCGCAACGGCTTCGGCCACCAGGACATCGCGGCACCGCGTGCGCCGCTGCGTGGCGCGCCCCGTCCCGGCACGGCCGAACAGCCGCCCCCACCACCCGGCCCAGCCCCTGCTGCCCGTCGCGCTCATCGGCCCGCCCCGCATGGCCCGCCAAAGCGGGCGTAGGATTGCTGTACTGCCACCGCACCGTTCCTTGGGTTCAGGCGGACACCGCCATGCATCCAGCATCGGCCGATACGGTGGGTTCTTTAACCCGGGCACCCGCCTGGCAATGGGCCCGGACGTGCACAACACCACCCCGGGGAATGGACTAGAATGGCGCCGCGCGGCCCGTCCCCTGAACTGACGACGTCGCTTTTTTTGTTTCTGCACCCTTATCGTTGCTGGCCTGTTCGAAGTGGTTCGCTGCTGTTCACGCCAACGGAGTCGCCATGCTATTCGAAACCCTCGCCACTACCGGTCACGAGCAGGTCGTTTTCTGCAACAACCCCGATGCCGGGTTGCGGGCCATCATCGCCCTGCACAGCACCACCCTGGGCCCGGCCCTGGGCGGCGTCCGCATGCGTCCTTACGCAAGCACCGACGAGGCACTGGCCGATGTGCTGCGACTCAGCCGCACGATGACCTACAAGAACGCACTGGCCGGCCTGAACGTCGGCGGTGGCAAGGCGGTGATCATCGGTGACCCGCGCACGGACAAGACCGAAGTGCTGCTGCGTGCCTTCGGTCGCCAGGTCGATGCGCTGGGCGGTCGTTACATCACTGCCGAGGACGTCGGCACCGATGTCAACGACATGGAAAACATCTACCTGGAAAGCCAGTTCGTCACCGGCGTCCACCAGGTTCACGGCGGCTCCGGTGACCCGGCCCCGTTCACCGCCTACGGTGCGCTGCAGGCGCTGATGGCTTCGCTGCAGGCCAAGCTGGGGCACGAAGAAGTAGGCAAGACCAGCATCGCCGTGCAGGGGCTGGGCCACATCGGCATGGAACTGGTGAAGCTGCTGCGCGACCGCGGTGCGAAGCTGTACGTGACCGACCTGGATGCATCGCTGGTGGACCGCGCGGTATCCGAGTACGGCGCCGAGGCGGTGAAGCCGGACGAGATCCACGAGGTCAACGCCGATGTGTTCGCGCCGTGTGCGCTGGAGGGTGCGATCAGCCTGGACGTGCTGCCGCGGCTGAAGGCACGCATCATCTGCGGCACCGCCAACAACCAGCTGGCCAACCCGGAAGTGGGCGACGAACTGCACGCGCGCGGCATCCTGTACGCGCCGGATTACGCGGTGAACGCAGGTGGGGTGATGAATGTCTCGCTGGAAATCGACGGCTACAACCGCGAACGCGCGATGCGCCTGATCCGCAGCATCTATCACAACCTGGGCCGCATCTTTGCGCTGTCCCAGCGCGAGAACATTGCCCCGCAGCGCGCGGCCGACCGCATTGCCGAAGCGCGCATCCAGTCGATCGGCAGACTCAAGCTGCCGATGGGACGCGCCACCCCGCGCCTGGGCGACCTGCGCGCCGGCTGATCGCCGCTAGCGCTGACCGGAAAGCCCGGTAGCGCCGAGCCGTGCTCGGCGAGCGCGAAGCGCGGCGCCTTTCATCGGACAACGCGGCGCCGACCCGGAAAGCCGCCGAGCATGGCTCGGCGCTACCTCACAATCAGAAGCCGGTGCTGTAGTTCAGCGCCGCCTGCGATACATCAAGGCCGCCACCGAAGCGCTGGTCGTAGCCGAACGACACCCGGCCGCTACGCCCCACCCCAGCTTCCAGCGCCACGCCGAGCAGGCCCGACGCAGGCGGTAGTGCGCCTGAAACCAAGGGGGCCCACGCCTCGACGCCGGTGAAGCCGGCCTGCGCATCGAATCCCTCACTGGAGAGCTCCTGCTGCCATTCGGAGTAGCCGCGCAGGGTCCAACGCCGCCACTGGCGCTCTGCACGCAGACCGGCCATGGCGAGGCTGCGCCGCGCCAGGTTGTCCTGCATGCGCAGGCCGAAGCCCAGCCCGCCCTGCTCGGTGAACCCGTCCGAGCGCACCTGCACCTGGCTGGCCGCCACGTACGGCGTCAGCGCCATACGCGGGCCGCCAAAGCGCAGCCCGGATTCCACGCTGACGCTGGCGAAGCGGCCGCCGTAGCGTGCGCCCGCACCGACCGCCTGCGCACCGAGCAGCAGCTGCCGGTCCACCTGGCGCTGGAACTGTCCAGCACCCAGTTGCGCCAGCAGGTAACCACGCCCCTCGCTCCAGCCGGCGTACAGCTGCGCCTGTGCCTGGCGATCACGCCCCAGTCCGCCGTTGTCGTTGCCACTGGCGTTGCTGCGCACTTCGCCGAAGGCCACGCCCAGCACGCCATTGCCGCCCAACGCGCTTTCATGGCCCACCATCCAGCCCCGGGTCTGCGCGCCATTGCCGGCGAAATTGCCCTGCCCTGCCTCGCCCAGCGCATGCTGCCACGCACCGCGCAGCGCCGGGCGTGCCTGCACCTCGCCGAAGCGCGCAGCCACTGCACGGCGGCTCATGTCCACGCTGTCGAAGGTGGCCTGGGTGGCCAAGGCGTGGGCCTTGCCGGACAGGCTGTCCAGGCTGGCCGACAACCCGCTGATGCCACCGGGCGTGCGCTGCAGCTCGCCGGCCACATCGGCCAACGCGCTGCCCTGCAGGTCCGGACTGCCGTCGAGCCGTTCGAAGGCGCGCTCCACGCGCTCGGCCGATGCCAGTGCGCGCGCATCCAGCGATGCCGCGCTGGCCGCGGCCACCACGCTGACCCGGGTCAGTTCCAGCCATGCCGTGGTGCTGTCATAGCCGTACGAAGAATCCAGCAGCGACACGCCGTTCTGGCCCACCGCAGCGGTGTTGAACTGGCCGGACAACCCACCCTGTGCCCGGATCAACGACTGCCGCGTGCCATCGGCCGGCACATAACCGGCAATCGCGCCATTGACCAGCACCCCACCCCCCTGCAGGGTCGCCGTGCCGGTGACCTGCAATGCGTTGACGCCCAGCGCGACCATCAGCTGGGCACCGTCGCGCTGGAGGTAATTGCCTTCGATGGTGGCATCGGCGTTGGCGCTGGTCAGCACCACGCTGGCGCCGTTGTCGACGTTGCCGACCACCCGGGTGGTGCCGTTCATGAACTGAAGCGCGGCGCCACTCGGGCTGCCGGCCTGGGCGACGGTGCTGACGCTGGAGGTGATCGAAGCGCCGCCGCGCAACGCCAGGGTGCCCTGTTCAATGCGCGTGGCACCGCTGTAGGTGTTGCGTCCCGACAAGCCCAGCGCGCCCACGCCCTGCTTGACCAGGCCGCCGGCCCCACTTAGATCGTTGCTCCATACCGAATCCAGCCCGAGCCGGTTGACGTTGACGCTGACATCCCCCCAGTCCAGTCGCCCCGGACCGTTCACGGCCTTGCCGACATTGAGCAGCCCGTTGCCGAACACCGGGTCCACGCCGGCAGCGCCGATGTCCGTTGCCGTGCCCAGCAGGGTCTGGCGGACCAGGTCGTTGCTGAAATACGGATAGCGTTGCCAGACCAGCGCCGCTGCGCCGGAGACCAGCGGCGCCGCATAGGACGTGCCCCAGCCGTAGTAATAGCTTGCGGTCGCCGTGGTTGCCTGTGGATCCGGATAGACCGCGGTGCCGGGCGCGGCCAGGCAGTAGCTGGCGGCTTCGCCGCAGGCATTGGCGTAGCTGGCAAGCTGGGTCGGGGTGACCGTGTCCACGGCCGTTACCGCCAGCCAGCCGCGCACCAGGTCGGCCGCCGGCATGCTGCCGCCGACACCGGGGCGGCTCGGCAGCGCGGCCATGTTCGACGGGGTGGACCTGCCGTCATTGCCGGTGGCAAACACCACCAGTCCGCCGTTGCTGGTGATGAACGGGCGGTACTCCTCGGCGATCTGTGCAGTGGTCGCCGCGTTGGTCCAATACAGGCCACCCCAGGAGTTGTTCATGATCTTGACACCAGCATTGACCAGGTCGCGATGCACCGGCGCCAGGCCGATCGCACCACTGACCTGGTTGCCATTGCCGCTGCCGTCGTCCACGGGCCGCTTGTCGGCGATGATCCGCGCCGAGACGATCTCCGCGCCGGGCGCCACGCCGACCTGCGAGCCGGCGTAGGCGCCGCCGGCGGCCAGCATCGACACGGTGGTGCCATGCCCGACCACGTCATCGCGTCCCAGGTCGTTTTCCCGCGGTTCGACATAGGTGTAGTTGGCGACCACACGACCGGCCAGCGCCGGATGGGTGCGGTTGACGCCTGAATCCACCACGCCGATACGCACGCCCTGCCCGGTCAGCCCGGTGCCCAGCGCGTTGATCGCGGTGAGATGGCCCTGCCTGCTCGGCTGCGGCGGTGCTTCGGGGGGCGGCGTAACGGGAGGCGGGGTCACCGGCGGTGGCGTGACCGGCGGCGGCGCGGGCGGTTCGACGCGGACATTGCCCCCGCCGCCACCACCTCCGCAGGCGCTCAATGCCGCAGCCAGCGCCATGGCCAGCGCAGTCTTCATCCCTGTAGCCGTATTCAGTTGAACCCGTTTCATCCCTGTATCCCCGTGAAAGGTATCGAGTGCCGCAGTCGCCGGATGCCGGCGCTGGGCCAGCCAACCCGCAGTCAGGGGCACCGCCTATACTGGCGTCCCCCACGCAGTCTGCCGGGATTCGCGTCGCCTTCCAACGGCTCGCGTCTCCTTTTCCGAATTTGCTCACGCAACAACGAGATTGCCATGTCCAACATCGTCATCGCCGCGGCCAAGCGTACTGCCATCGGCTCCTTCCTCGGCCAGTTCAACGGCGTCCCCACCCCGACCCTGGGCGCGACCGCGATCGCCGCCGCACTTGAAGCCTCCGGCGTGCCGGCCAGCGACGTTACCGAAGTCATCATGGGCTGCGTGCTGCCGGCCAACCTGGGCCAGGCGCCCGCCCGCCAGGCCGCCATCGCCGGCGGACTGCCGCTGTCCACCGGCGCCACCACGCTGAACAAGGTGTGCGGTTCGGGCATGAAGGCGATCATGCTGGGGCATGACCTGATCAAGGCCGGTTCGGCCAGCATCGTCGTCGCCGGTGGCATGGAATCCATGTCCAACGCGCCGCACCTGCTGCCCAATTCGCGCACCGGCAACCGCTTCGGCAACTTCCAGGCGGTGGACCACATGGCCCACGACGGGCTGGTCAATGCCTACGACGGCAAGGCGATGGGCGAGTTCGCCGAGTGCGCCGTGGACAAGTACCAGTTCAGCCGCGAAGAGCAGGATGCCTACGCGATCGAGTCGGTCAAGCGCGCCCAGGCCGCGCAGGCCAATGGCGCGTTCGCCGATGAAATCGTCGCGGTGAAGGTCGCCAGCCGCAAGGGCGAGGTCGAAATTTCCGTCGACGAGCAGCCCACCCGCGCCGACATCGCCAAGATCCCGACCCTGCGTCCGGCGTTCAAGAAAGACGGCAGCGTGACCGCCGCCAGTTCCTCCAGCATCTCCGATGGTGCCGCTGCGGTGGTGCTGTTGTCCGAAGACGATGCCAACGCCCGCGGCCTGCAGCCGTTGGCCCGCATCGTTGCCCATGCCACCCACTCGCAGGAGCCGGAATGGTTCACCATCGCCCCGATCGGCGCGATCCACAAACTGCTGGACAAGGCGGGCTGGACGCTGGCCGATGTCGACCTGTTCGAGGTCAACGAGGCATTCGCGGTGGTGGCCATGGCGCCGATGCGTGAACTGGGCATCGCCCACGACAAGTTGAATGTCAATGGTGGCGCCTGCGCGCTGGGTCATCCGATCGGCGCATCCGGTGCGCGTCTGGTGGTCACCCTGGTCCACGCATTGCGCAGCCGCGGTGGCAAGCGCGGCATCGCTACGCTGTGCATCGGCGGTGGTGAAGCAACGGCCATCGCCATCGAATTGATTTGATTGGATTTAACGCCCGTTTCGCAAAACTGAATGCGGGATCGCTTGACAGCCATTCGTGGCTTGTCATCATGTTGGCGGCGCGCAACTGCGCGTTGCCTATCTAACGACGACGAGGATTCACCAAATGAGCATCAACAAGCTGCTGGTTGCTATGTCCCTGGCCCTGGCCCTGGCTGCCTGCTCGAAGCAGGAAGCTGCCCAGGACGCCGCTGCTTCGGCCAACGAAGCTGCCACCGAAGCGCAGGCCGCTGCTGACCAGGCTGCTGCCGCTGGCACCGCCACCGCCGACGCTGCCCAGCAGGCTGCTGACACCGCCGCTACCGCTGCTGACGCTTCGGCCGACGCTGCCGGTGCCGCCGCTGGCGCCGCCACCGACGCTGCTGCCGACGCAGCTGCTGACACTGCCAAGGCTGCCGAAGGCACCGCCGAGCAGGCCAAGGACGCTGCTGAAGAAGCCAAGAAGTAATAACTTCTTTCTTCACGCTGTTCTGAAGAAGCCGCTGGTTCGCCAGCGGCTTTTTCTTTGCCCGTCGTTCGGGTGGTCGAACGGGTGGGACCCCCTCGCGGGTGGCTTCAAAGCAGCAGCCTTGGTCTGGGCCGGGCGGTGGGGCTGTGCGGGGGACGGCAAGAGCCGCTCCTGCGGGCCTCGTTTCGCGCCATCCATGGCGCTCAACGCCCCCGCCCAGCCCCACCG
>NZ_JBJDOQ010000019.1:0-83194 GCF_044901215.1 Stenotrophomonas sp. NPDC078853
GGTGGGGCGGGGTGGCTGTGCAGGACCGTCTTTTCGCATGGATGCGAAAAGCGAGCCCCCATGGATGGGTTCACGGCGTGTCCTGCACAGCCACCCCGCCCCACCCACAATCAGCCGTGCAGCTGGCGCTCTGGCTCTGGCACTGGCTCTGGCTTCAAGCCCGCGCGCAGCGCAGAACACTCACGCGACCGCCAGCATCTCCGGCATCAGTCGAAAATCCGGCCCGCCGCTTTCCACCCGCCGCGGCAACGCCCGGATCGTGGCCAGCATCTCCTGGGCGCACGTGCGGATGTATCCGTGCTGCTCGGGGGAGGAATGACTGATCAGGCTGCCGACATGGAATTCGAAGACATCTTCCAGCACGTCCGGCTGGTCTTCGTGCAACATCTGCAGCAACCCGCGCAGTTTGCAGATTTCCGATTCCAGCGCTTCAGCCGAGAACAACATGGGGGACTCCTTGCATGCGGCTCGCCCGAGCCAGAGGGGGCAGCAGCACGGGCCGCCCGCCGGGGCGCGATGCAGGATCACGGAACAGTGCGGGGACCACGCGGTGCGTGCGTACCCTGCTGTTGTGCCATGACCGGGGTGAGCCGACCGTCAACTCCGGTCATGGCGGCGTTCACGCCGCAGACAACGCAACCTGCGCTGCAGCCTCGCGCGGCGCGCCCAGCGCATCGATGAATGCAGGATCCAGCGGTAGTTTTCCCAGCCAGCCGCGCTGGGTGCCACTTAGCACGCGCAGCATGTGGCCGCGACCGCCTGGCAGGCGCCCCATCGGCCCCAGCAGCACGTCCCGGGCCTTCGACCAGGCATCGCGGTCGGACTGGAACAACGGCGTCAGCCAGCGGCTCCAGTAGTGGTATACGGCCACGTGGGCGCGTCGCTGCGCCTGGTAGGCCTGCAGGGCGGCCTCGCCCTTGCCGTGAACGCGCAGCGCGTCACGCAGGGCCAGCGCGTCCAGCAGCGCCATGTTCACCCCCTGCCCCAGCTGCGGGCTCATGGAATGCGCGGCATCGCCGGCCAGCACCAGCCGGCCGTTGTGCCAGCGCCGCATCACCGCATCGCGGTAGGAGGCACGCGCCAGCTGCCCGGCCTGCTGCAGGTGGGCGAAGCGCGGGCCGGCCTCCGGCCACAGCGCATGCAGTTCATCCAGCCACGGCTGCAGGCCATCGGCCTCCCATCGCGCGAAGTCTTCGCGTGGCAGGCTCCAGAAGAAGCTCAGCCGCGGCGTGGCATCCCCGGGGCGCGTGCCCACCGGCAACAGCCCGATCATCTTGCGCGCCGCAACGTAGCGCTGGCGCAGTTCGCTCACATGCGGCCAATCTTCCGCCGGCAACAGGCACCACAGCGCGCCCCACGGGTAGACCCGGTCCAGCGACGTCCCCCCGACCTGCGCGCGCAGGGCCGAAGCCGAGCCGTCGGCGGCGATCACCAGGTCGTACGGACCGTGCTGCCGCCCCTCGCCGTCGCGCAGCAGCCCACGCTCGTGGTCGACCGCTGTGACGGTGACGCCTGCATGCAGCTGCCCGAGGCCCTCACGCGCCTGGTCAAGCAGCTGGAACAGCGCGCCGCGCTGCATGCCCAATCCGTGCAGGCGCGCATCCAGGCCGTCGTAGCCCATGTCCATCACGGCGCGCCCGCAGGGCGTGTCGCCATGCAGGCGGTGCACCGGTGCGGCGTGCGCGCGTACCGCATCCAGCAGGCCCATCTGCCACAGCACCTGCAGGCCGCTGGGCTGCAGCAGGAAGCCGGCGCCGACCGGCCCGGGGTGGGGCGCGCGCTCGAAGATGTCGACGTGGTGTTCGTCGCGGGACAACAGAATGGCCAATGCCTGGCCAGCGGTGCCGTAGCCGATGACGGCGATGCGCATGCGGGGATCCATCCTGCGATTGTGCCTGATCCGCGCGGCAGGCAAAAAAAAACCCCGCCGAGGCGGGGTTCTCCAACACGCGACTGGATGGATCAGGCGGGCTGGATGTTGGATGCCTGGTCGCCCTTCGGGCCCTGGGTCTTTTCGAAGGTGACTTTCTGGCCTTCCTGCAGGGACTTGAAGCCGTTGCCCTGGATGGCGGAGAAGTGCGCGAACAGATCAGCGCCGCCGTCGTCCGGAGTAATAAAGCCAAATCCCTTGGCGTCGTTGAACCACTTCACGGTACCTGTTGCCATGTTGATGCGAGACCTTTGCAATGAATGGGTGGTGTGCGCAAAAACCCTGCGCACGGGGCGAGTATGCAAACCTTGCCCGAGGATGACAATCACCCCCGTGCCAATTCCCCGATCAGCTCGGGCAATCCGTTGGACGCGGCCTGCACGTTGGACAGTACTTCGGCCATCGTGATTTCCTCCCCATCGCCACACCCGGCGGCCCAGTTGGCCACGATCGCAAGGCAGGCGTAGTCGAGTCCGAGCTCGCGTGCCAAGGCCGCTTCGGGCATCCCGGTCATGCCGACCAGATCGCAGCCGTCACGGCGCAGACGCGCGATTTCCGCAATGGTTTCAAGGCGGGGGCCCTGCGTTGCAGCATAACAACCGCCGTCGTGCACCGTGACGCCGGTCACTTTTGCGGCGGCAAGAATTTTGCTTCGCAGCATTGGCGTATACGGGTGACCGAAGTCCACGTGCAGGACCTCGCTGCCCGCCTCGTCACACACGGTGGAGATCCGGCCCCAGGTGTAGTCGATGATCTGGTCCGGGCAGGCCAGCACGCGCGGCCCGAAGGCATCGCCGATGCCGCCGACCGTATTCAGCGCCAGCACGCGCGGCGCGCCGATCTGCTGCAGTGCGGCAAGATTGGCGCGGTAGTTGATCTTGTGCGGGGGCAGCGAATGGCCCTCGCCGTGGCGGGCCAGGAAAGCGACCTGGTGGCCCAGCAGGCTGCCAACGCGGATCGGGCCGGAGGGCGTACCGAAGCGGGTTTGGACCTCGTGGGTCTGCACGTCATCCAGCGTGGCGAGGTTGTAGACACCGGTGCCGCCGATGACCGCCAGGGCGATGGGCTGCATCAGCCTTCCTTCATCGCGTAGATCGCCGGCACGCAGCGCAGCGTCTCGTTGACGTCCATCCCGAAGCCGAATACATAACGGTCCGGCAGCTCCACGCCGGAATAATCGGCCTGCACGTCAGGCAGCGCGCGGTCGTGCTTCTTCACCGTCAGCGCGGCGATGCGCACGTCGGTGGCACCCTGCTCCAGGCACCAGGTGCGCACGCCCTGCAGGGTGTAGCCCTCGTCCAGGATGTCGTCCACCAGCAGCACGCGGCGGCCGAACAGCGCGGTGGCCGGCTTGTGCTTCCACACCAGGTCACCCCCGGTGGTTTCACCGCGGTAACGCGTGGCGTGCAGGTAATCGAACTGCACGTCCTGGCCGCGCGCGCCCAGTTCCAGGGCCAGTTGGCCGGCGAACGGCAGCGCGCCATGCATGATCGACAGGAACAGCGGCACTTCGCCCTTGTAATCGCTGGCGATGGCATCGGCGATGCGGCCGATGGCCTGGTCGATGGTGGGGCGGTCGACCAGCAGGTCAGCCTGTTCCAGGGCCTGGGAAATGGTGAGGTTGGGCATCAGACGGTTCTTCCAGAGGATTCAAGAAAACGGGTTCGGGTGTCGCCATGCCGGGCATCGGCCAGCAGGCCGTCCCAGCCAAGCGCGCCGCGGCCGATCAGGCCGAGCAGCGCGGCGGTGTTCGAGGTTCGATGCTGCATGGCCTGCAGCGCATCGTCCACCAGCTCGGGATGGCAGACCAGCACCACGTCGCAGCCTGCATCCAGGTGGGCGTCGACGCGGGCCTTCACGCCGCCGGCGCTGAACGAGGCGGCCATGCCGATGTCATCGGAAAACACCACGCCACGGAAGCCGAGCTGCCCACGCAGGATGTCCTGGACCCAACGCCGCGAGTAGCCCGCCGGTTCCGGAGCCACCTGGGGGTAGATGACGTGGGCCATCATCACCGCGTCGGCGCCGGCGGCAATGCCGGCCACGAAGGGCACCAGGTCGCGCGCCTGCAGTTCATCCAGCCCGCGTGGATCGATCGCGGTGTCGACATGGGTGTCTTCCAGCACGCTGCCATGGCCGGGGAAATGCTTGAGCGTGGCGGCCATGCCAGCGCTGTGCATGCCGCGCACGTAGGCGGCGGTGAAGGCGGCCACCACCTGCGGATCGTCGCTGAACGCGCGATCACCAATGGCGCGGTTGCCGTGCCCCAGGTCCACCACCGGCGCGAAGCTCAGGTCCACGCCACTGGCGCGCACCTCGCTGGCCATCAGCCAGGCGTGCTGTTCGGCGGCGGCCAGCGCGGCCTGTGGATCCTGTGCGTAGCCCAGGCCGAGCTGCTGCAGCGGCGGCAGATTGGTGAAGCCTTCGCCGAAGCGCTGCACGCGCCCGCCTTCCTGGTCCACGCAGATCAACTGCGGACGCGGTGCGGCCTCACGGATCGCGGCGGACAGCGCGGCGATCTGCTGGCGGGAGGCGAAGTTGCGCTTGAACAGCACCACGCCGGCGACGGCATCGTGCTGCAGCCACTCACGCTCCTGGGCGGTCAGTTCGGTACCGGCAACGCCGATCAGCAGCATGTTCAGGTCTCCACGGCAGGCGCCACGATGGCGCAGCGCCGCATTGTCGCAGAAGCGTGGCCCAGCGTCAGACCTTGCAGCCGTCCGGGCCACACCCGTCTTCAGCGTCCAGCGCGCCGGAAGCGGCGGCTTGGTCGTGTTCGGCGGCGATCTGGCGCAGCGCCTGGGCGATCGCTTCCGGCGATTGCGCACCCTGGATTGCCCAACGGCCGTCGATGACGAAGGTCGGCACCGAGGTGATGCCGATGGCATGGGCGTGCTGCAGGCCTTGCTGCACCTCGTCCAGCCCGAGGTCCGAGCCAAGCATCGCCTGGATGTCGTCAGCGGCCAGTCCGCCCTCGACTCCGGCCTGGACCAGCACCTGCGGATCGGCCAGGTTGCGCCCGTGTTCGAAATGCGCGCGGAACAGCGCCTCGCCCACCGCATCCTGGACCCCCTGCTGCCCGGCCAGCCATAGCACGCGGTGCGCCTGCAGCGTGGTCACGCGGACCTGGCCACGGCTGAAATCCATCGGCAGGCCTTCGGCCTGGGCAGTCGCCTGGGTCTGGCCCAGCAATTGGTTGGTGCGCTCGACACCGCCGAACTTGCGCGCGTAGGCCTCGCGCAGCGGCACCGGCGTGGTGTCGGCATCCGGATCCAGCTGGAACGGCTGCCAGCGCACCTGCAGCGCGGGCACCTCATCGCCGAGCAGCGCCAGACCCTGCGCGAAACGGTGCTTGCCGATCCAGCACCACGGACACACCACGTCGGAATAGATATCGATCTTCATCCCCGAGACATGGGGACGGCCGCGCCCCGAAAAAGGGGGCGGACGGGATCACGCGGTTTCGGCCAAGCCGTGACACGCCGGCAACGACTTACTCCCCGCCGTCGCCTTTCTCTTCGGGAGACCACCGGGTGTAAGGGTGGGAAGCCAGCGCTACGTTGTAGTAGCGGGCCTGGTCGGTGACTTCGCGGCCGGCCCACGCGGGCAGGCTGATCGCCTGCTCAGCGTCATCCAGTTCCACTTCGGCCACCACCAGCCCGGCGTTGTCGCCGAGGAACTCGTCCACTTCCCACAGCAGGCCGTCGTGCTGCACCAGGTGGCGGCGCTTGTCGATCAGCCCGCCCACGCACAGCGCCAGCAGCTCACGCGCGTCCTGCACCGGAATCGGATACTCGAATTCCTGGCGGCTGCGGCCCAGCGTGCGCGACTTCAGGTTCAGCGCCGCGCCGTCACCTTCGATGCGCACCCGCACCGAGGCGTTCTGGTCGCCCCGGTCCAGCGCGCCCATGTCGTTGATGTAGCCCTGCGCCATGGGGATGACCGCATGCGCCGCCGCCCGCCAGCCATCACCGGTGACGAGGAATTTCCGTTCGATTTCAATGCCCATGGGGTGATTATGCGGGAAGGGCGTGACGACCAACGGTCGTCACCCACCACGGCCAACGGTCGTCCCCCCGATCAGGCTTTTTCGAACACCGCGATGCTTTCCACGTGCGCGGTATGCGGGAACATGTCCATCGCCCCGGCACTGACCAGGGTGAAGCCACGCTCCTTGACCAGGTAGCCGGCATCGCGCGCCAGCGAACCCGGATGGCAACTGACGTAGACGATGCGCTTGAACTGCTCCAGCGGCAGCTGCTGCAGCACTTCGATGGCACCCGAGCGCGGCGGATCCAGCAGCAGCTTGTCGAAGCCTTCCAGCATCCACGAGGCCTGGCTCTGGTCCTGGGTCAGGTCGGCGGCATGGAAGCTGGCATTGGCCAGCCCATTGCGCTGCGCGTTCTCCTTCGCCCGGGCCACCAGCCCGGCATCGCCTTCCACGCCGACCACTTCGCGCACGCCGCGGGCCAGCGGCAGGGTGAAGTTGCCCAGCCCGCAGAACAGGTCCAGCACGCGCTCGTCCGGGCGGGCATCCAGCAGCGCCAGCGCATGCTCGATCATCTTCACGTTGAGGTTGGCATTGACCTGGATGAAGTCCAGCGGGCGGAACGCCAGCTCCACGTCCCACGGTGCAAGCCGGAACGACAGCGGGACCTCCTGCGGCCACAGCGGGTGGACCGAATCCACGCCGTCGGGCTGCAGGAAGATGGCGAATCGGTGTTCCTGCCCGAACGCGATCCAGGCCGCGCGATCGGAATCGCTGAGCGGCTGCATGTGGCGGATGGTGAGCGCGATCGCGTCGTCGCCGGCGATGAATTCGATCTGCGGGATGTCGCGACGGCCATCCAGCGATTCGACGAACGCGGACAGCACCGACACCTTGGTGCCGATCTCCGGGATCACCGTCAGGCACTGCGACAGGTCCGCCACGAAGCGCGGATCCAGCTCGCGGAAGCCGACCAGGGTCTTGTCCTTCTTCTCGACCCGACGCACAGAGAAGCGTCCCTTGCGGCGATAGCCCCAGCTGTCGCCCACCAGCGGGGGCAGCACCTGCTGCGGCTGCACGTGGCCGATGCGCTGCAGGTTGTCCATCAGCACCCGCTGCTTGGCCACGATCTGCTCGCTTTCTTCCAGATGCTGCAGCACGCAGCCGGCACAGACGCCGAAATGCGGACACTTCGGCTGCACGCGCAGCGGCGAGGCTTCCACCACTTCGACGGTGCGCGCCTGGTCGAAATGCTTGCTGCGCGCGGTCTGTTCGGCCATCACCACTTCACCCGGCAGCGCGCCGGTGATGAAGGTGACCTTGCCACCTTCGCCATCACGGCGGGCAACGCCGCGGCCGTCGTGGCTCAGGTCGAGGATGTCGGTTCTGAAGAGGGTGCGGTCGATGCGGGAACGTTGACGGGCCACGTGGCGAAGGGCTGCGTGTGAAAAAGGGCGCGTATTGTCTCAGATGAGGGCGAAAGTCGCCTCTCCACCCTTGCAAGGCGGCGCGCGGTGGTTAATATGCAGCGTAGCTGACATGGAGGCAGCCTTATGCAGACGAATACGCCGCGCCCCGCGCGCCCCCGTTTCCTGCTGGTCGAGGACGACATCATCACGTGTGGTTTCCTCAAGGCCGCGCTGGAAACCTTGCCAGCGGACGTGGATACCGCCGACTCGCTCAACGCCGCGCTGGCCCGGGCCCATGTGCGGCACTACGACCTGTGGCTGATCGATGCGAACCTGCCCGATGGCCATGGCAGCGAACTGCTGCAGCAGTTGCGCCGGCTGCACCCGGACACCCCGGCACTGGCACATACCGCCGATCGCGACGCGTCCGCACACGGGCGCCTGCGGGATGCGGGATTCGGCGACATCCTGGTCAAGCCGCTGGGCCGCGATGCCCTGCTCAAGGGCGTGCGTCGCAGCCTGGGCCAAGGGGCCCTCTACCGCGTGGACAGCGCGCCGATCCAGGCCATGGTGCTGAACGAAGCACAGGACTGGGACGAGATCACCGCGCTGGCCGCCCTGAACGGGCAACGCAACCACCTGGTGGCGCTGCGCGAGCTGTTCCTGGCCGAGTTGCCAAGTGTGCGGGATGCCGTCGACCAGGCCGTGGACCGCCATGACGAGCCGGCCCTGCGCAACCAGCTGCACCGGCTGCAGGCCAGTTGTGGATTCGTCGGTGCTGCCCGGCTGAGCCGCGCGGTGCGCACCCTGCACCAGATGCCCGCCTCGCACATGGCCCAGGCCAGCTTCCGCGATGCGGTAGCCGCGCTGCTGCACTGAGGGAGCCCCTCAGCGGCGGCGTGCCAGGTCGTCCAGCAGTTCCCAGGATTTCAGCCCACGCGATCCCAGGTGGTAGGCCAGCACCACCCGCATCGGCAGGCGCAGGCTGGCCAGGTCGTCGGCGCCGGGTTCTTCATCGCGCGCCAGCGCCAGCAGCGCGGCCCCGGTTGCCGTCCCCCTCCGCCCTTCCCCATCGCGTTCGCTGAGCAACCGCCGGGGCCCCTCCTGCGGATCCAGCAGATACCGCGCGGCCGGGTCCACCGCGCTGCCATCGCTGGCGAAGGCCAGGTCGAAACCCACCCCCAGCGCTTCCAGCAGGTCGCGTTCGAAACGGCGCAGGCTCCAGGCCAGCGAAAGCTCCAGGCTGAGCCGCGCGCGCACCTCGCCGTAGGCCCGGTACAGGTCCGGCAGCGGGTCGTGACGCGGCGCCAGCCGCATCACCAGTTCATTGAGGTAGAAGCCGGCCAGCATGTCATTGCCGGTCAGGCGCGGTGCGGCGTCCAGCGCCTCGGCACCGCGCAGCTGCGCCAGGTCGCCACGCTGCACCGCGTCGAAGCGGATCCACTGCAGCGGCTGCAGCGCCGCGCGCAGCACCTGTCCTTTCGCACTGGAGACGCCGCGGGCGAGCAGGCCCAGCCGCCCGTGCGAGGCGCTGAGCACCTCCACCAGCAGGCTGGTCTCGCGGTAAGCCCGCGCGTGCAGGACAAAGCCCGGTTCGGACGCGATCTCCATCAGGGCCGGCCCCGCAGGCGCTGCTTATTCGTAGCCGAAGGCCTTCAGCGCGGCCTCGTCGTCGGACCAGCCCTCGCGCACGCGCACCCAGGTTTCCAGGAACACCTTGGCACCGAACAAGCGCTCCATCTGCATCCGCGACTTGGCCCCGATGTCCTTCAGGCGGGTACCGCCCTTGCCGATCACGATGGCCTTCTGCCCTTCGCGCTCGACCCAGATCACCGCACCGATGCGCAGCAGGTTGCCGTCTTCGGTGAAGCGCTCGATTTCCACCGTGGTGGCGTACGGCAGTTCTTCGCCGAGCTGGCGCATCAGCTGCTCGCGCACCAGTTCGCCGGCCAGGAAACGCTGGCTGCGGTCGGTGATTTCGTCTTCGCCAAACATCGGCGGGGCTTCCGGCACCAGGGCCAGCACGTCACGCACCAGCGCTTCCAGGCCATTGCGCTTCTGCGCCGAAATGGGATGTACCGAAGCGAACTCGCGGCCTTCGGTGATCTGCTGCAGGAACGGCAGCAACGCGGCCTTTTCCTTCATGCGGTCCACTTTGTTGACCACCAGCACCACCGGGATGCCGGAATCACGCAGCACGTTGAACGCCAGGCTGTCTTCCTCGTCCCAGCGACCGGCTTCGATGACCAGCAGGCCGGCGTCGACGCCCTCCAGCGATCCACGCGCGGCACGGTTCATCACCCGGTTCATCGCCCGCTTCTGCACTTTATGCAGGCCGGGCGTGTCCACCAGCACCAGCTGGCCTTCCGGATAGGTGGCAATGCCCAGCAGCCGGTGGCGCGTGGTCTGCGGCCGGTTGGAGACAATGCTGACCTTGGCCCCTACCAGTGCATTGGTCAGGGTCGATTTGCCCACGTTGGGGCGGCCGATGACAGCAACGCTGCCGCAACGATGGGGGGTCTGTTCGGTCACTTTGAATCCACCAGTAGGTCAAGCGCGGCCGCAGCCGCCTGTTGTTCGGCCAGCCGCCGCGAGGAGCCTTCGCCCTCGGTACATACGGCCGGTTCTGTCAGGTTGCAGCGTACCCGGAAGGTCTTGGCATGGTCGTCACCGGATTCTGACACCAGTTCGTACGCCGGCAGCGCCTTCTGTCGGCCCTGCAGCCATTCCTGCAACCGGGTCTTGGGGTCTTTTTCCGGCCGTCCGGTCGCCGGCAGGGCGTCCATGGCCGCATCGAACCAGGGCAGCACCACCGCGCGGCAGGCATCGAAGCCGGCGTCCAGGTAGATCGCTGCCACCACCGCCTCGAAGGCGTCGGCGAGGATCGAATCGCGGCGGTGGCCCCCGGTTTTCATTTCGCCTGCGCCCAGTACCAGCCGTTCGCCCAGCTTGAGTTCGCGGGCGCGCTCGGCCAGCGCGCCTTCGCGCACCAGTTCGGCGCGGCCGCGGGTCAGCGCGCCCTCATCGGCTTTCGGCCAGCGTGCATAAAGCGCCTGCGCCACCAGCATGTTGACGATGCTGTCGCCGAGGAACTCCAGGCGCTCGTTGTTCGGTACGCCGGCAGACCGGTGCCGCAGGGCCTGCGTGAGCAGGTCCGCATTGGCGAAGGGGTGGCCGATCAGGTCACCACGTTGGAAGGTTTTATTCGACACCGCTACGGCTGAGGTCCTGGGTTGAGTCGAACTTGCCGACCACGTCGATGTTGCCGATCAACGGACGCCGCACTTCGTAGTTCACGCGCATGGTCCAGCCATTGTCCTTGCGGTCGAACTTCACGTTGGCAGGCTTCACGTTCTCGGAGTAGTTGATGTACAGGCGCTTGAACAGCAGCTTCTGGATGTTGGCCGGCTGCATGCTGCCGATGCCGGGCTCATTGGCCAGGCTCTTCATGGCCGAACGGACGGCATAGTTTTCCTGGTACATCGGGAACAGCTTCATCCCGACATAGAGGAAGAAGCCGACCACGATCAGGACCACCAGGAAGGAGGTCAGGGTAATGCCGCGTTGCGCCTTCATGCTGTTCATTGCGTTTCTCCCCAGATACGCGTGGATGGATCAATTGACGCCCGAGCCGATCCGCGACGGTTCGAAGCCGTCCTTGCAGAACCAGCCGGAGCAGTTGAGCCAGATCAAGAATGCCTTGCCGCGCAGGTTCTGCTCCGGCAGCAGGCCCCAGAAACGGCCGTCGTCGCTGTTGTCACGGTTGTCGCCCATCACCAGGTAGCGGCCCGCCGGAACGGTCCATTCCCCCTGGCCGGCAGGATACGCCGTCTCCAGCACGGTGTGGGTACGGCCAGGCAGCTTTTCGACCAGCAGGCTGGACCCTTCGCCGTGGCCACGATGGCCGGCGTAGATGCCCTTGTCTTCGTATTCCACCGGCTGGCCGTTGAGGATCAGGCCGTTGCCTTCGAAGGTGATCTGGTCACCCGGCACGCCGATAACGCGCTTGATGAAATTCTCGCCCTTGTTCGGGTCCTGGTCGTCGTGGCCCGGGAAATGGAACACCACCACGTCGCCACGTTCCGGTTCGCTGATCGGCACGAACTTGGTGTTGGTCAGCGGCAGGCGCAGGCCGTAGGCGAACTTGTTGACCAGGATGAAATCACCGATCAGCAGGTTCGGCATCATCGAACTGGACGGGATCTTGTACGGTTCGGCGATGAAGCTGCGCACCACCAGCACGATCGCCAGCACCGGGAAGAACGCGCGCGAGTAGTCCACCAGCGCCGGCTCGGTGTCCAGCAGGCCGGCGCGACGGGCACGTCGGCGGGCGAAGTACAGCTTGTCGGCAAGCAGGATCAGGCCGGAGGCCAGGGTCAAGGCAACCAGGAGGAACTCAAACGCTTTCATTCAATGTCCTTTGCAGCGTCGCGGGGCCAAGCGGCCCGGTAAGGGGCCGACTGTACCGTTACTTGTTGTCCATCTGCAGCACGGCCAGGAAGGCTTCCTGCGGAATCTCCACGCGGCCCACCTGCTTCATGCGCTTCTTGCCTTCCTTCTGCTTCTCCAGCAGCTTCTTCTTGCGCGACACGTCGCCGCCGTAGCACTTGGCAAGAACGTTCTTGCGCATGGCCTTGACGGTGGTGCGGGCAATCACCTGCGAGCCGATCGCCGCCTGGATGGCCACGTCGAACATCTGCCGGGGAATCAGCTCCTTCATCTTCTCGCACAGCTCACGGCCGCGGCGATCGGAGTGCGAACGGTGGACGATAAGCGACAGGGCGTCGACCTTGTCGCCATTGATCAACACATCCACGCGCACGAACGGGCCGGCATCGAAGCGCACGAACGCGTAATCCAGCGACGCATAGCCGCGGCTGACCGACTTCAACTTGTCGAAGAAGTCCAGCACCACTTCGGCCATCGGCAGCTCGTAGCTGATCTGCACCTGGCTGCCCAGGTAGTTGATGCCGAGCTGGCTGCCGCGCTTTTCCTCGCACAGCTTGATGATGTTGCCGATGTATTCCTCGGGGGTGAGGATGTTGGCGCGGATGATCGGCTCGCGGACTTCCTGCACCTGGTTCACCGGCGGCAGCTTGGCCGGGTTGTCCATGTTGACGATGCTGCCGTCGGTCTTGAGTACTTCATAGACCACGGTCGGCGCGGTGCTGATCAGGTCCAGGTTGTACTCGCGCTCCAGGCGCTCCTGCACGATTTCCATGTGCAGCATGCCACGGAAGCCGCAACGCCACCCGACGCCCATCGCTTCGGAGCTTTCCGGCTCGAAGCGCAGCGCGGCATCGTTCAGGCGCAGCTTGTCGAGTGCTTCGCGCAGGTCGGGGTAGTCTTCGGCATCAACCGGGAACAGGCCGGCGAACACGCGCGGCTGCATCTCCTGGAAGCCCGGCAGCGGCTTGGGTGCCGGATCGCCGGCCATGGTAAGCGTGTCGCCGACCGGCGCGCCGTGCACGTCCTTGATGCTGGCCGTCACCCAGCCCACTTCGCCCGCACGCAGGGCCGGCAGCACCTTGCGCTTGGGGGTGAACACGCCGACGTTGTCGACCTGGTGGTTGCGGCCGGTGGACATCACCTGCAGCTTGTCACCGGCCTTGATCTCACCCTGCATGACGCGCACCAGCGACACCACGCCGAGGTAGTTGTCGAACCAGGAATCGATGATCAGCGCCTGCAGCTTGTCGGTATCGCGAGGCACCGGCGGCGGGATGCGCTTGACGATGGCTTCCAGCACGTCGCGCACGTTCAGGCCGGTCTTTGCACTGACCGGTACGGCATCTTCGGCATCGATGCCGATCACCGCCTCGATCTCGGCCTTGGCACGTTCGATATCGGCGGTGGGCAGGTCGATCTTGTTGATCACCGGCACCACTTCCAGGCCCTGCTCCACCGCGGTGTAGCAGTTGGCCACCGATTGGGCTTCCACGCCCTGGGCGGCATCGACCACCAGCAGCGCGCCTTCGCAGGCGGCCAGCGAGCGGCTGACTTCATAGGAGAAGTCGACGTGGCCGGGGGTATCGATGAAGTTCAGGTGGTAGGTCTGTCCGTCGTCCGCCAGGTACGGCAGCGACACCGACTGGGCTTTGATGGTGATGCCACGCTCGCGCTCGATCGGGTTCGAATCGAGCACCTGCGCTTCCATCTCGCGGGCCTGCAGGCCGCCACACAGCTGGATGATGCGGTCAGCCAGGGTGGACTTGCCGTGGTCGACGTGGGCAATGATGGAGAAGTTGCGGATGTTCCGCATCGAATCAGAGGACATAGAGGTGGCGGCGGCGCCGGGCGTCGTCAGGGTAAACGTTGGATTATCGCACGGGACGGCCGCCGCCGGTGGGTGAGCAGCGCTTCGGGTAGTGACGGCCGCGGGCCGTCAGCTGCGGGCTTCGGTGGGTGACGACCGTTGGTCGTCACGCCCTCTTTATTCATATTTATGAACAAACTGCCGGGCTCGGGATTTCGGGCCGACGCTTGCAACTTTCTTCATTGTCTTATCCTCACTGCCCCCTCAATGCTTGTGCTGTCGGTTGGCATCATGACCGACGCTTTCCTCAACGGCTTCTGAAGGGCCAAACGAATGCAATTCCGAGTTTTCGCAGTCACGAGCCTGATCATGGTGTCCGCCCTTTTTCCAATCACCTCATTCAGCATGATTCACAAGCTTTGTGACTTCGATGAGTGCTGCTATGTGGACGGCGGAGGGACGGATACTGCGTGCCCAACGGGTTGGGCGTCTAAGGCTGCAGTAGATGCCCGGGCGGGAATGGACGCATTCATTCCCGCCTCGGCTCCCGTTACTACTCGGCAGTCAGAGCCACGAAATTGCTAATGGCATTCCGCGGATTGTAGACGAGCAGCACCACAGGATCTCCTTTTGGGACTTTGGCCAACATGCCGTTGAACTGGCTGGAGCTCTCGACCTGCGTGCGTCCCACTTGAGTAATCACAAGCCCTGGGCGAAGGCCTTTGTCGCGGGCGGGACCGGAGGCCGTGACGATTCGCACCCCGCCCGTCTTGATGCCGACCTGTTGCCTTGCCGCTGCATCAAGATCGGCTACATCGAGCCCAAGCCTGTTGAAGTTGGATGCCTTGGAGCCATCAGTGTCTCCCGCCCCCCGTGGATCTACTGCCGCTTTCTCCGAACCAACAACGACCGTTATGTCATGGGGCTTGCCGTTCCGGATCACCCCGAGAGTGATGGACGACCCAGGCGCGGACATACCGATAAGTGGGGGCACCTGCGATGCGTCGCGGATCGGTGAATTGTTGACTGACCTGATTACATCCAATTGCTGCAGCCCCGCCTTGGCGCTGGGACTGCCGGCTACTACCTCATTAACCAGGGCGCCCTGTGTATCCGGCAGTCCCAAGCCGCGCGCCATGGTTGCCTCGATCGGGTTTGGGTCAAGCGCGACTCCAATCTGTCCCCTCACCACCCGGCCGGTCTTCTTGATCTGCTCGACTGCGCCCATCGCCAGGTCGATCGGGATCGCAAAGCTGATGCCCATATAGCCGCCCGAAGCGGAGAAAATCTGCGAATTGATGCCGACCACTTCGCCACGGGTGTTCAACAGCGGGCCACCCGAGTTGCCCTGGTTGATCGCCACGTCGGTCTGGATGAACGGAACATAGCGCTGGTCGGCGCCGCCGGTGCTGCGGCCGGTGGCGCTGACCACGCCGGCGGTGACCGAATGGTCCAGCCCGAACGGCGAGCCGATCGCGACCACCCACTGACCCGGCTTCAAGGTACGCGAATCGCCGACGCGCACGGTCGGCAGGCCGCTGCCTTCGATCTTCAGAAGGGCTACGTCGTATTGCTGGTCGCTGCCCACCACCTTGGCGATGAACTCGCGGTTGTCACCCAGTTTCACCTTCACTTCGGACGCATCGGCCACCACGTGGTGGTTGGTCAGCACGTAGCCGTCGGCGGAAATGATGAAGCCCGAGCCCATGCCGCGGCCCTTGATGCTGGGGCCGCCATCCGGATCGCCACCGGGGCCGCCCGGACCGGGCATGCCGAACTCCGGACCAAAGAAGCGGCGGAAGATTTCCGGGATTTCATCCTGGCCCGGCCCCATCCCGCCGCCGCGTGCCTGGCGGTTGCCGCCGCGCACGATGGTGGTTTCAATGTTGACCACGCCCGGCCCGACCTGGTCGACCAGGTTGGTGAAGTCCGGCAGGCCCGATACCAGCGGCTGGGCCGGCGCACGCGGCGCGGCGGCCGCGGACTGCGCCGTGGCGGCCTGCGGGGCCGGCGAAGGTGACTGCGCGCAGGCGGCCAGCGGCAGGGTCATCGCCAGCAGGCCCAGGGCCTGGGTACGGAACGAACGGCTAAGCGGGATCATCGGAATACAACCTCCGGCAGGTCATCGGACAGCAGAAAGGGGAAGCGTTGCCCGCCATCCAGCGGGCAGGCGCAGGCCACGCGCGGTCAGTCGCGCGGGCCCTGGACCGGCGGCGCGTCCTGCAACCGCGGTTCAAAGGGATAGAAGGTGCCCGGCGTGTTACCGGGGAAACTGGCATTCAGCGCAGCGCCGGCCGCCGGACCCACGCTGGAGCGCGGCCATGGCCTGGCCTGCAGCGCCCCCACGTTGCCGAACGTCAGCTCGTGCCGGGCGGCCGTGGACAGCGGGGTCGACAGCACCGGCTGGGCTGCGGCGAGCGCACGCTGCGGCTCGTCATCACGCTGCGCGACGCGGGCCATCTGCTGACTGCGCGTGGCACTGGCGCGGCGGACGCTGGCGTCCTGGCGACGCGCCGCAGCGGCCACCGCGGCCGCCGGGACACTGGCAACCAGCGCTGCGCCGGACGGCGATGCAGCAGGCTCCTGCACCGGCGCGGACGCCGGCAGTGCAAGCTCGGCCTGGCTGGCGATCACCTGCACCGGCAGGTCTGCCGGCGGTGCGCCCTCATCCAGCGATTGGCGCCCCATGAAGAAGGCCACCGCGGCCACCGAGGCGGCCAGCGCGGCACCGCCGCTCCAGCGACGCCAGCCGGTGCGCAGCTCGCGCCGCGGCTCGGCCCGGGGAACGGGCTCCTGCGCCACCGCCGCCGAAACGCGCGCGGCGAAATCCACCGGCGCCGGCGCCACGGCCTTGCCGCGCATCACATCGCCCAGCAGCGCCCAGCGCTCCTGGCAGGCCTGCAGCTCGGGATCATGCTGCAGGCGGCGCAGCAGGAAACGGGCCTCGTCGGAGGCCAGTTCACCATCGACCAGCGCAGACAACTGCTGGCGGTTATGCAGGTCGATCTTGTCTTCGGGTTGGTCGTACTTGCTCATGGGCGGCTCTTCTCACGGGTGGCGCTGCCGGTGTCCAGCAGCGGCCGGAGTTCAGTGTCGATCGCCTCGCGGGCACGGAATATCCGCGAGCGCACGGTGCCGATCGGGCACCCCATCTTCTGCGCGATTTCCTCGTAACTCAGGCCTTCCACCTCGCGCAGGGAAATGGCCAGGCGCAGTTCCTCCGGCAGCGAGGCGACGGCCTTCATCACCGTGGTTTCCAGCTCCTGGCGCATCAGCTGGCGTTCCGGCGTATCGGTATCGCGAAGGCGCGTTCCCGAATCGAACTGTTCGGCATCGCCGATTTCGATGTCATCGGTCGGCGGGCGGCGATTGCTTGCAGCAAGGTGGTTCTTGGCGGTATTCACGGCAATCCTGTGCAACCAGGTCGAAAATTGGGCGTCGCCGCGGAAACTGTTGATCGCGCGGTAGGCGCGGATGAACGTGTCCTGGGCAACGTCCTGGCACTCACTCCAGTCGGCGATGTAGCGTCCGACGAGCGACACGACCCGATGCTGGTGCTTGCGCACCAGGACATCGAATGCCGCGCTTTCGCCGCGCTGCACACGCCGGACCAGTTCCAGGTCCAGCTCCTGTGGTGTTTCAACCTCGGCCATTGGGGACCGAACTCCTGTCAGCCCAACCGACGTCAGGCAATGAGACTGCCAATCCCGGGAAAAGTTCAGCGCCATCTGACCGGGCACCGCACCAGCTTTTAACCAACGTTCCGTTAACGTAGCGGTCCATGCTATGAGCCTCCGCCATCGCTACCCCCCAGCTATTGGGATTTGACGGAAGGGAAACAACCTCTGGATCATAGCCGCCTTCTCCATACACAACCGGATGGAACGTCCATGCTCTCAGGCTTCGATGGGCTTCGCCTCGCGCACTGGCACCCGGAGATCCGCGACGACGGTGTCGTGGTGCTCAATCTCGACCGCCAGGACGCCAACGTCAATGCGATGTCCCAGGATGTCCTGCTGGAACTGGGCGACCTGATCGAGCGCATCGCCATCGATCCACCCAAGGGCGTGGTGATCCAGTCGGCCAAGCAGGCGGGCTTCATCGCTGGCGCGGACTTGAAGGAGTTCCAGGAGTTCGACCGCCGCGGCACCGTCAATGACGCCATCCGCCGCGGCCAGGTGACCTACCAGAAGCTGGCCGAACTGCCCTGCCCGACCGTAGCGGCGATCCATGGCCACTGCCTGGGCGGCGGTACCGAACTGGCACTCGCCTGCCGCTACCGTGTCGCCTCCAATGACAGCAGCACCCGTATCGGCCTGCCCGAAACCCAGCTGGGCATCTTCCCGGGCTGGGGCGGCAGTGCCCGCCTGCCGCAGCTGGTCGGCGCCCCGGCGGCGATGGACATGATGCTGACCGGTCGCACGCTGTCGGGGTCGGCGGCGCGCAATATCGGCCTGGTGGACAAGGTGGTGGCCCCGGCCCTGCTGCTGGACACGGCCGTGGCGCTGGCGCTGAAAGGCACCGTCCGCCCGTTCAAGCAGCGCGCTACCGCCTGGGCGACCAATACCTGGCCGGCGCGCAAACTGCTGGCCCCGCAGATGGCCAAGCAGGTCGCGCGCAAGGCCCGCAAGGAGCACTACCCCGCCCCCTACGCGCTGATCAGCACTTGGGAACGCAGTGGCGGCAAGCCGGTGCAGGCGCGCCTGGATGCCGAACGCCGCGCGGTGGTGAAGCTGGCCAGCACGCCCACCGCGCGCAACCTGATCCGCATCTTCTTCCTGACCGAACGCTTGAAGGCGCTCGGCAGTGGCGACCACGGCATCCATCACGTACACGTGGTCGGCGCCGGCGTGATGGGCGGCGATATTGCCGCGTGGTCGGCTTACAAAGGCTTCAACGTGACCCTGCAGGACCGCGAGCAGCGTTTCCTCGATCCGGCCATGCAGCGCGCGCAGACCCTGTTCGAGAAGAAGGTGCGCGATGAAAGCAAGCGGCCGGCGGTGGCCGCGCGCCTGCAGGCCGACCTGGCCGGCGCGGGCGCTGCGCAGGCGGACCTGGTGATCGAGGCGATCATCGAAAATCCGCAGGCCAAGCGTGACCTGTACCAGACGCTGGAGCCGAACATGAAGGCCGATGCGCTGCTGACCACCAACACCTCCTCGATCCCGCTGGTCGAACTGCGTGACCACATCCAGCGCCCGGCGCAGTTCGCCGGCCTGCATTACTTCAACCCGGTCGCGCAGATGCCGCTGGTGGAAATCATCCACCACGACGGCATGGCGCCGGAGACCGAGCGCCGCCTGGCCGCCTTCTGCAAGGCGCTGGGCAAGTTCCCGGTGCCGGTCGCCGGCACGCCCGGCTTCCTGGTCAACCGGGTGCTGTTCCCGTACATGCTGGAGGCGGCGACCGCCTATGCAGAAGGCATCCCGGGCCCGGTGATCGACAAGGCTGCGGTCAAATTCGGCATGCCGATGGGGCCGATCGAACTGCTGGATACGGTTGGACTGGACGTAGCGGCCGGCGTGGGCGAAGAGCTCGCTCCGTTCCTCGGCCTGCAGATTCCGGCGGCGCTGCAGACCGTCGAACAGGGCAAGCGCGGCAAGAAGGACGGCCAGGGCATCTACGCCTGGGAAAACGGCCGTGCGAAGAAGCCGGAAGTACCCAAGGGCTATCAGGCGCCGGGTGATCTGGAAGACCGGCTGATCCTGCCACTGCTCAACGAAGCCGTGGCGTGCCTGCACGATGGCGTGGTGGCCGATGCAGACCTGCTGGATGCGGGCGTGATCTTCGGGACCGGGTTCGCGCCGTTCCGCGGTGGTCCGGTGCAGTACATCCGGGCGACCGGGGCCGATGCGCTGGTGGAGCGGTTGAAGGTGCTGCAGCAACGGCATGGCGATCGGTTCTCGCCGCGGCCGGGCTGGGATAATCCAGTGCTGCGCGAAGCAGTGGTGTGACCGTGTTGCGGCGTGTTTTCCGCTTATGCATCGCGGCGGGCAGCGCGAGGCACTGCCCAGGACACGCCGCAAGTACGTCCTTGTAGGCTCGATCGCCGCATCCATGCGGCTCACGGTCCCGGCCAGCACCTCGCGCCGCCCGCTGAAAGTGAGTCGGCGCGGCACCGGCGGGAAGGGAAAAGGCATAAAAAAAACGCGGCGCTGGGCGCCGCGTTTTTTCGTGTTCTGCCGGTCAGCGGATCAGCTGGCCTTGGCGACGGCCTTCTTGGCAACGGCCTTCTTTGCCGGGGCCTTGGCCACGGTCTTCTTGGCGACCGGAGCGGCGGCGCCGACGGCGGCCTTGCTCACGGTGTGCGAACGGGCGTTGCCGTAGCTGGCGTTGTAGCGCTTGCCCTTGGCGGTCTTGCGGTCACCCTTACCCATGTCTTGAACTCCTGGCTATGTTGATTCTGATTACCCCGTGCTGACACGGGTTTGGCGGGGCCGTCTTGCTGGACGCCCCCGCGCACGATCGGAAAGCCTACCACGACGGCCTCAATGCGCGCAGCTGGCGTCGTGTACGTGGCCGTGGTTGAGGCGCAGGTTGACCAGGTGGGCCACGCCCACCAGCAGCCCGCCGAGGGTCATCACCACCGCATGCGGAACCGGATCGTGGTGAAGCGGGTCGTACAGCACGCCCGCCCACAAAGCGACCAGGCCGGGAATCAGGAAGCCCAGCGCACGCAGCGCACCATGCCGCCGATAACCCCAGACCAGGCTGAACAACCCCAGCAGGGTCACGAACACCACCAACGCCTGCTCCACGCCATCGCCCAGCCACACCGACAGGCCCAGCGAGGGTGCAGCGGCCAAGGCCACGGGGATCACCGCGCAGTGCACCGCGCACAGCAGCGAACCGGTGGCACCGAAGCGATCAATCAGATGGCGGAGGCGTGGGATCAGGGGCATGACTTCCAGCAGGGTCGGCGAAGCGTTATGGAATAATATAACATCCCTCCTGTACCCGCACGGCCTGTTTCGCCCAGCGACTCTCTCCCGTTGTCCGCCATGGGATTCGTGCGCCCCCTTGTTGATACGTTATAACAATTCATTGGAAGCCCCATGACTGCTCTGCGTACCCGGCCCCGCCCGCACACTCTCGCCCTGGCCCTCGCTGCTGCCCTGCTGCCCGCGATGGCGATGGCCGCCGACGCCCCGGCCGGCCGACACCTGACCGAACTGTCCGAAGTCAAGGTCACCGCCTCGCCGCTGCAGGGCGATGCCGAATCGCTGGCGCGGCCGGTCGAGGTGCTCGCCGGCGAACGCCTGGACGAAGCCAAGGCCGGCACCCTGGGCGACACCGTGGCCAAGCTGCCCGGCGTGCAGAGTTCCTATTTTGGTCCCGGCGTGGGCCGGCCGATCATCCGCGGACAGGAAGGCCCGCGCGTGGCCGTGCTGTCCAACGGCGTCGGCAACATGGATGCCTCCACCGTCAGTGCCGACCACGCCACCAGCATCGAACCGTTCCTGGCCGACCAGATCGAAGTCCTGAAGGGCCCGGCCACCCTGCTGTTCGGCAGTGGCGCGATCGGCGGGGCGGTCAACGTGGTCGATGGGCGCATCGCCAGCGAAGTGCCGGAGCGCCCGCTGAGCGGCCGCGCCGAGGTCCGCGGCAACAGCGTCAACGACGAACGCAGCGGCATGTTCCGGCTGGACGGCGTCAACGGCAACTGGGTGCTGCACGTGGACGGCCTGGTGCGCAACGGCGATGACTACCGCATCCCCGGCTACGCGGTGGTCGATGCGCTCGAAGAACACGACCATGCACACGATGACGGCGACGCCGATGAACCGCGCCGCGGCACCCTGGACAACAGTTCCATCCGCACCCGCGCCGGTGGGGTCGGTGCGACCTGGCTCGGCGATGGCGGCTTCTTCGGCCTGTCCGCCGGTACCTACCGCACCAACTACGGCATCCCCAACGGCGCGCACGTGCATGCCGAAGGCGATGACCACGACCATGGCCACGACCATGGCGCAGAGGAAGAAGAAGGCGAGGAGCACGACGTGCGCATCGACATGGTGCAGAACCGCTTCGACTTCAAAGGCGGCATCTACAACCCGACCTCGTTCCTGAAGAACGTCACCCTGCGCGCCGGTTACACCGACTACGAGCACACCGAACTGGAAGCCGGCACGCCGGCAACCCGCTTCACCAACCAGGGCATTGAAGGCCGGCTGGAAGCGGTGCAGAACGAGATCGCCGGCTGGAACGGTGCTTTCGGCCTGCAGTTCGGCAACAGCGATTTCGGCGCCAAGGGCGAAGAAGCCTTCGTGCCGGATACCACGACCGAGAACCTCGGCGTGTTCGTGCTGCAGGAAAAGCAGTTCGGCCCGTTCAAGCTGGAGCTGGGCGCGCGCCATGACCAGGTCAAGCTGGAGCCGACCGCCGACTACCAGCGCCGCAGGTTCGATGCCACCAACCTGTCTGCCGCCGGCATCTGGACGTTGAACGATGCCGTGGACCTGCGCTTCGGCGTGGACAGTTCCGAGCGCGCACCGACCAATGAAGAGCTGTACGCCGCCGGTGCGCACATCGCCACGCGTTCGATCGAACTGGGCGATGCGCAGCTGAAGACCGAGCGCGGCCAGCGCATCGAACTGGGCATCCACACGCACAGTGATCGCCTGGACTTCTCCGCTTCGGTGTACCAGACCAAGTTCAAGGACTTCATCTACCTGGCCGACACCGGCGTGGTGGAAGACCTGCCGGTGCGCTTGTGGGCGCAGCAGGACGCCACCTTCAAGGGCGCCGAAGCGGAGGCGCTGGTGCATCTGTTCGAAGGCAATGCCGGTGACTGGGACCTGCGCGTGTTCGGTGACTACGTCAAGGCCGAACTGGATGGCAGTGGCAGCCGCAGCGTGGACATCGCCGTGCCGCATGGCGACCACAACCACAACTACACCGTGGACCTGGCCAACGGGGGCTACCTGCCGCGCATTTCGCCGGCACGCGTGGGCGCCGACCTGCGCTGGGCCAAGGACGGCTGGCGCGCATCGCTCGGTGCGGTGCGTTACAGCAGCCAGAAGGACACCGCGCAGAACGAAGAACCGACCAATGGCTACACGCTGGTGGATGCACACTTCGCGTATCGCTGGGACCGCAGCGACAGCAACAGCTACGAAGTGTTCGTTGACGGCAGCAACCTGACCAACCGCGAAGTGCGTCCGCACACCTCGCTGCTGCGCGATTACGCGCCGCTGCCGGGACGCGGCGTGGCCTTCGGCATCCGCGCGTACTTCTGACCGGCTGAGCCGGTGGCCGTCTGCTTGCGCTGTCGGTGGGTGACGACCGTCGGTCGTCACCACACTGGCTGATCACGGCCTATAGTGCCGGCCATGACCACCGACTCCACCGCGCGTCTCCCCTGGGGCCTCCTGCTGGCGGCCTCGGGCATCCTGATGATCACCATGGCGGCACGCCAGACCACGGGCCTGTTCGTCGATCCCATCCACCGCGATACCGGCGTCAGCATCGTCGACATCAGTTTCGCGCTGGCCATCGGCCAACTGGTCTGGGGTGCGGTGCAGCCCGTGTTCGGTGCGCTGGCCGACCAGCGCGGGCCGCTGCCGGTGCTGATCGGCGGTGGCATCGTGCTGGCCGCAGGACTGGCCCTCGCGCCGATGCTTCCGGGCGGATGGGGGCTGGGCCTCAGCCTGGGCCTGATGATGGCGGCCGGTGCGGGTGCCGGCAGTTTCTCCGTGCTGATCGGTGCCACCGCGCATCGGCTGCCGGCCGAGCGCCGTTCGTTCGCAGCCGGCCTGATCAATGCCGGAGGCTCGCTCGGCCAGTTCGTATTCGCACCAATTCTGCAGGTGGTCATCACCGTTGCAGGCTGGGGACGGGCGATGCTGCTGATGGCCGTGGTTTCCCTGCTGACCCTGCCGATGGCCTGGCCGTTGCGCCGCCGTGCCGGCGACCATGCGCATGCCTCGGGCCCTACCGATGGCGGGCTGGGTGCGCAGTTCCGGCTGGCCCTGCGTGAGCCGAGCTACTGGTACCTGCACCTTGGTTTTTTCACCTGCGGGCTGCACATCGCCTTCCTGGTCACCCATCTCCCGGGTGAGATCGCACTGTGCGGTCTGTCGCCCACCGTTTCATCCACCTCGATCGCGCTGATCGGCCTGTTCAACGTGGCAGGCAGCCTGCTGATGGGCTACCTGGGCCAGCGCTACCGGCTGAAGCTGTTGTTGGTGGCGCTGTATGCCAGCCGCGCGTTGATGATCGGGCTTTACCTCATTGCCCCGCCCACCGCATTGACCTTCTATGTGTTCGCCGCTGCGCTGGGCTTCACCTGGCTGGCCACCGTGCCGCCTACCGCCGGCCTGGTCGGCAAGCTGTTCGGGCCGCGCTACCTGGGCACCCTGTTCGGGCTGACCCTGCTGTCGCATCAGATCGGTGGCTTCTTCGGCGCGTGGCTGGGCGGGCTGGTGCTGGCCAATACCGGTAACTACATGATCATGTGGTACCTGGACATCGCGCTGGCGCTGATCGCCGCGGTGGCGCACCTGCCGATACGCGAGCAGGCGCCGCGGATGGCGACCGCAAGCGCTGCCTGAGTCCCGCTCACTCGACCATCACGTAGCGGACTGCGCCCTGAAACGCCGCCAACGCCGTCGCGATCCGCACTGGATAAACGGACATATTTGTCCGAAAATGACCCATGACTTCCCTACGTGCCGACGCCGCCGCCCGCCGCGCCCTCATCCTCGATGCCGCCGACCATGTATTCGGTAACCACGGCGTCACCGCCCCGCTGGACCTGGTGGTGGAACGGGCGCAGGTGGGGCGGGCGACGCTGTACCGTAACTTCCCCGATCGTAGTGCACTGATCGAAGCGCTGCTGCAGCGGACCGTCGAGCGTATCGCGCGCCAGGTCGCCGAACTGGGCGCGCGCGACGATGCCCTGTTCGAGCTGCTCGATGGAATGGCCCGCCGCATCATCGATTCACCGGCGCTGGCCGATTACTGGCGCGCAGTGCATCCGGACGACCCGACCGTGCGGGGTGCGCGCGAACGCGTGCGCTCCCTGATGGAAGCGCCGATCCAGCGCGCCATCGCCGCCGGATTGTGCCGGCCGGACCTGACCTCCACGGATATTTCACTGATCTCGGGCATGCTGGGTGCGGCCCTGCGCGGCAAGAACCGCGAAGAGCGCAGCGCACTGGCAGGACGCGCGCTGCAGCTGCTGCGCGCAGGCCTGCAGGGAACCAGCGCCACGGAGGCCTGATGTCGCAGTACCTCAAGCCCATCCCGGACTGGGAGGAACACGAGAAGCCCACTCTCCCGGGCTCGGCGTCGATGCCGTGGCATCCGCCGCACCGGCGTGCCGCCTATGCGCTGGTGTCGGTGCTGGTGGCCATCACCGGTGGCCTCGGCACTGCGCTGGTCACCGCCAACCTGCCCTTCCTGCAGGGCCAGTTGGGCCTGAGCCCCGTGCAGGGCACCTGGCTGGTCGCCTCCTACGTGATGGTCAACGTGACGGCGAACCTGCTTGCCTTCAAGTTCCGCCAGCAATATGGCATCCGCCTGTTCGCCGAAATCGGCCTCGGGCTGTACGCCGCGCTGGCCCTGCTGCACCTGGCCGTCGGCAGCTTCGAAACCACCGTGCTGCTGCGCGCGGCCAGCGGTTTCGCCGGCGCGGCGTGCTCGACGCTGGGCACGCTGTACATGCTGCAGTCGTTGCCACGCCGCTATACCGGCAACCTGCTGGTGATCGGCGTGGGGCTGTCACAGCTGGCGGTGCCGCTGGCCTGGGTGGTTTCGCCCAGCCTGGTGGGTACCGGCCAATGGCATCTGCTGTACTTCTTCGAAGCCGGACTGGCACTGTGCGCCTTCGCTGCCGTGGTGCTGCTGAAGCTCCCGCCGGGCGTGCAGATCAAGGCCTTCGAACCGATGGACTTCCTTACCTTTGCGCTGCTGGCACCCGCCGTCGGCCTGCTGGTGGTGGTGCTGGCGCAGGGTTACGTGCGCTGGTGGACCGACACGCCGTGGCTGGGCTGGGCGCTGGTTGCCTCGATCACGCTGGCCACGGCGGCCTTCGTGGTTGAACACTATCGGCGCAACCCGCTGCTGCAGGTGCGCTGGCTGGCCAGCCTGCCGGTGCTGCACTTCATCGTCGGCGCGTTCCTGCTGCGCTTTCTCACTACCGAACAGTCCTATGGCGTGGTCGGGCTGATGCGTACGCTCGGGATGGGGCCGGACCAGATGCGGCCGCTGTTCGCGGTGATCCTGGCCGGGGTGGTCACCGGCATCGCTGCCAGTTCGCTGACCTTCGGTCCGAAGCGGCTGATCCCGCAGGTGCTGATGGCAATCCTGCTGCTGGGCAGCGCCGCCCTGCTCGACCAGCACCGCACCAGCCTGGACCGTCCGCATGATTTCTTCGTCAGCCAGTTCCTGGCTTCGGTCGGCTCGGGCATGTTCATGGGCCCGCTGATCATGCTCGGCATCACCGCCGTGCTGAAGCAGGGCGTGGACCACATGATCACCTTCCTGGTCACCCTGTCGATCACCCAGACGCTGGGGGGGCTGGCGGGTTCGGCGGTGCTCGGGACGGTGCAGCTGCATCGCGAGCAGCTGTATTCCACCGCGCTGGTCAGCCAGCTGGACCCGGCCGATCCGGTGGTCGCGCAGCGGCTGCGCCTGCAGCAGCAGCTCTACAACGCGCAGATCACCGACCCGGTGCAGCGCAGCGCGCAGGGCACCGCGCAGCTGGCGCAGATTGCGCGCCGCGAAGCCAACGTGCGTGGATTCAATGATGTGTTCACGCTCAGCGGCTGGCTGGCGCTGGGCTTCCTGGGCTGGCTGCTCTCATTGCAGCTGTGGATCGCCGCGATGAAGCAATGGCGCAGGCGCCGCCCCTCCCCTTCCTCCCCCGCGGCGCCCGATGCGGCTGCCGCACCGCGTTGAGTAACTCCATGTCCCAGCAACCACCCCGCGATGACGACGCCCCGGAAAACGTAAATCCGGCGCCTCCCACCGATGCCGCACCGGCGCCTGCCCCGCCGCCGCCGGCCGCCACCCCGGCTACGCCTACGGGCGCGCCGAAGTACCTCAAGCCCAGCAACCGGGCGGTGGTGATCATGGTGCTGCTGGCGCTGGTGGGCATCGCGTTGATCCTGCGCGGCTGGCAGCTGTGGCCGTTCACCAGCGCCATCGCCAGCACCGACAACGCCTACGTCCGCGGGCAGGTCACCGTGCTGGCGCCGCAGGTCAATGGCTACGTCACCGACGTCCTGGTGAAGGATTTCCAGCACGTCAGACAGGGCGACGTGTTGCTGCGCATCGACGACCGCATCTACCGCCAGCGCGTCGCGCAGGCCGAAGCGGCCTTGGACAGCGCCAAGGCGGCGCTGGCGAATTCGGACCAGTCGCAGGCGCAGAACCGCGCGCAGATCGCTTCGGCCAAGGCCACACTGGCGGCCGGGCAGTCCGAACTGCAGCGCTCGCGGGCCGAACTGGCGCGCTATGAGCAGCTGGCCGAACAACGTCTGGTGGCGCTGAACGACCGCGACAAGTTCCGCACCAGCCAGGCCTCCGCGCAGGCCGGCGTGCAGCAGTCGCAGGCGCAGATCCAGATTGCCGAAGAAACCCTGGTATCCACCCAGGTCGCCCGCAAGGGGCTGGAGGCACAGGTCGAGAGCGCGCAGGCGGCACTGGAACTGGCGCGGATCGATTTGGCCAACACCACGGTGCACGCCCCGCGCGATGGCCAGGTCAGCGAAGCGAGCGCGCGGGTCGGGCAGTACGTCACGGCCGGTTCGCAGTTGCTGTTCCTGGTGCCCGATGCGCTATGGGTGGTGGCCAACTTCAAGGAAGGCCAGACCTGGCAGATGCGCATCGGACAGCCGGCCACCTTCGCGGTGGACGCGTTCCAGGGTGAGGTCCTGCGAGGCCGCGTGGAGGAGATCGCACCGGCCACCGGTTCGGAGTTCAGCGTGCTGCGGCCGGACAATGCCAGCGGCAACTTCACCAAGGTGGTGCAGCGCTTGCCGGTGCGGATTGCGATCGATGCCGATCAACCGCTGGCGGCGCGGCTGCGGCCGGGTATGTCGGTGGTGGCCAAAGTGGATACTTCGGTTGAGCCTGCTTCCGCGCCACGCGGGCGGTGAGTGGTCGAGCGGGTGGGACCCCCTCGCGGGTGGCTTCAAAGCAACAGCCTTGGTCTGGGCCGGGCGGTGGGGCTGTGCGGGGGACGGCAAAAGCCGCTCCTGCGGGCCTCGTTTCGCGCCATCCATGGCGCTCAACGCCCCCGCCCAGCCCCACCGCCCGACCCCCTGACAGGTTCCGGTTGCCGCCACCCGCGTAGAAAAAAGAGAAAAAAGCGGTAGCGCCGACCCATGGTCGGCGGAGTCCATCAGACACCATTCCCCCATAATCCGCCGACCATGGGTCGGCGCTACCGGGGCCACCATGGACCTGTCGAAGGCGGGGCGGGGTGGGTTGGCGGGGGCGTAGAGCGCCATGGATGGCGCGAAACGAGGCCCGCATGGACGCAGTTCTTGCCGTCCCCCGCAAACCCATCCCGCCCCGCCAACAGGCAGCCCCGCAGCTGTTGCTGTCGCCGTTGCTTGGAAAAAAGCGGGCCGCCCGGCCGCAGGCCCGGCAACAACAAAACTTCAGCCCGCGCAGCGGGCGCAGAGTCCGTGCACTTCCAGCGTCTGTGCCTGCGGCTGGAACCCCAGCTCCTTGGCGCGCTTTTCCAGCTGGCTGACGATCTCGCGGTCTTCCAGCTCCACCGCGCTGTGGCAGCTGTTGCAGATCAGGAACGGCACCGAATGCGCCGCACTGCTCGGATGGTGGCAGGCCACGAAGGCGTTCACCGATTCCAGCTTGTGTACGAAGCCGTTGGCCATCAGGAAATCCAGCGCGCGGTACACCGTCGGCGGTGCATCGGCGCCCACGCCCTTGCCACTGCGCACCCACTCCAGCAGTTCATACGCCTTCACCGGCTTGCCGGCCTCGGCGATCAGCCGCAGCACATTGGCGCGGATGGGAGTCAGCCGCAGTCCGCGCTCGCGGCACACGCGCTCGACCACCCCCACGAAGTCCGACGCGTCGTGGACGTGGTGGTGCGGGGCCGTGCAGGCGTGCTTGGCGGACATGCGGGTTCTCCAGTTCGGGCGGATTTCAGGCCGCAGCCACTACCTTGGTAATGGCAGCATCGATGCGTTTCAAGGCCTCATCGCGACCGGCAAGGTACACCGTCTGCGAAATGTCCGGGCTCACCTGGGTACCGGTGATGGCCACGCGCAGCGGCTGGGCGACCTTGCCCATGCCGATCTCCAGCGCCGCCGCAGCGTCGTGCAGCGCCACCCCCACGCTCTCGGCAGTCCACTCCGGCAATGCCGCCAGCAGCTCGCGCGCCTTGCCCAGCGGCAGTTCGGCGCCGGCCTTCAGGTGCTTGGCCACGGCCGCCTCGTCGTAGGTTTCCAGCGGCTGGTACCAGACCACCGCCTTTTCGGCCATTTCCTTCAGCGTCTGCACGCGCTCGCGCAAGGCGACCACGACATCTTCCGCGGACGGGCCTGCGTTCAGGTCCAGGCCCAGCTTCTCCAGCTGGTAGACCAGTGCCGGCGCGATGGACGCAGGCGCTTCGGTCTTCAGGAAATGCTGGTTGACCCAGCCCAGCTTGGCCATGTCCAGACGGGCCGCCTTGGAGTTGCAGTTGGTCACGTCGAACAGGTCGATCAGCTCCTGGCGGGTGAAGATCTCCTGGTCACCGTGCGACCAGCCCAGGCGGGCCAGGTAGCTCAGCAGCGCCTCCGGCAGGTAACCGGCATCCTTGTACTGCATCACGTCGGCCGCGCCGGTGCGCTTGGACAGCTTGGCACCCTGCTCGTCCAGGATCATCGGCATGTGACCGAACTTCGGCACCGGCGCGCCGATGCCCAGGTACAGGTTGATCTGGCGCGGGGTGTTGTTGATGTGGTCATCGCCGCGGATCACCTCGGTAATACCCATGTCCCAGTCGTCCACCACCACGGCGAAGTTGTAGGTCGGGTAGCCGTCCGGGCGGAAGATCACCATGTCATCCAGCTCGCTGTTGGCGATCTCGATCGGCCCCTTGATCAGGTCATCGAACACCACCGTACCGTCGAGCGGATTCTTGAAGCGAATCACCCGGTTCGGGTCATCGCGCCAAGGCAGGTTCTGCTCGCGTGCGGCGCCGTTGTAACGCGGCTTTTCCTGCTTCGCCATGGCCGCCTCGCGCATCGCGTCCAGCTCTTCGCGGGTCTCGTAGGCGTAGTACGCCTTGCCCTCGGCGACCAGCTGTTCGGCCACTTCCAGGTAGCGGGCCACGCGCTGGGTCTGGTAGATCGGGCCTTCGTCATAGCCCAGGCCCAGCCAGTCCATCGCCTCCAGGATCGCGTCGATCGCGCCCTGCGTGCTGCGCTCCCGGTCGGTATCTTCGATGCGCAGCACGAACTCGCCGCCACGGTGGCGGGCCTCCAGCCAGCAGTACAGCGCCGTGCGGGCGCCGCCGATGTGCAGGTAGCCGGTAGGACTGGGGGCAAAGCGGGTGCGGCAGGTCATGGGACGCTCGGGGAACGAATATCCGCCGATTTTAGCAAAAGGGGACGGAGGGGATTAAGTCGCGATCCCCCCACCCTTCACGCCTGACCTGCGCCGTTTACGACTTAATCCCCTCCGTCCCCTTTTTGCGCTTTGCGCGGGAACAGGTCCTCGCGCGTGGCGGCGTTGTAGACGAACGAGGCCACGATCGCGGCGGCCTGCTTCAGGTCTTCCGGTTCGGCGTGGTCCCAGGTGTCCAGGTGGCTGTGGTGGACGTTGCTGAAGTAGTCCAGCTTGTCCTGGATGAACTGGAAGCCCGGCAGCCCGACGCGGTCGAAGCTGATGTGGTCGGTGGAACCGGTGTTGCGGGTCGCCACGGTGGTCGCGCCGACATCGTTGAACGGCTTCAGCCAGGCCTCGAACACCGGCATCGCCGCCAGGTTCTCCTGGGCGTAGATGCCACGGAAACGTCCCGAGCCATTGTCCATGTTGAAGTACACCGAGAACTTCTCGTAATCGCGGCGCTTGACCAGTGCACCGGTCGGTTCGCGCAACGACGCCGGCAACGCCTTCTGGCCGGCATCGGTCGGCTCGGGGAACTGCGCGAAGTGCTTGGCCACGTACGCCTGCGAGCCGATCAGGCCCTGTTCCTCGCCGCTCCACAGCGCGACCCGGATGGTGCGCTTGGGCTTGGCGCCGACCGCCTTGAGGATGCGCATGGCTTCCATCATCACCGCCACGCCGGCGGCATTGTCGGCTGCGCCGGTACCGGTATGCCACGAATCCATGTGGGCACCGAGCATCACCACTTCATCGGCCTTGCCGCTGCCGCGGATCTCGGCCAGCGTGTTGTAGCCGGGCTGGTTGCTGTCATCGGTAAAGCGTGCCGCCACGTCCACGCGCAGCTTCACCGGCTGCTTGGCCAGCAGCGCGCGTACCAGCGGATTGAAGTGTTCGGAGATCATCGCCAGCTCCGGGATGCCAGCTGATTCGCCGGCCTTGCGCGAACCGCCACCAGCGACCCGGATGATGCCGTTGTCCCAGCCGCTGATGCTGATCGCCGCCAGTGCGCCTTCTTCCACGAAGAAGGCATTGACCGCCTTGGCCAGCGCCTGGCGCTCGGTGTACTCCTTGACCCGCTTTTCCTTGTCGGCCGCGGCATTCTTCGGCACCGTGAACGCCTGCAACCCTTCCAGCGAGGTCGAATCGTGGCGATGCGAATCCGGCTCGGTGCCGCGCTTGTACTCGCGTGCCTCACCCAGCAGCAGGATCCTGCCGCGCAGCTTGCCCTTGTACTTTTCCAGGTCGGCCAGCTTCTTGATGTCCACCTGCACCAGCTCGCCTTCCACCGGGCCGTTGGTGCCCGGGGTCCAGGCCTTGGGCAGCGCATGCAGCGGCTGCATGCGATCCCCCTGCGCACCGCTGCCCAGCATCAGCACCGATGCCGAAGTGAACTCCCAGCCGCGCCCGAAATCTTCGAACGCTTCGTCGTGGACGTTGACCAGGCCCCACTCGTTGAACTTGCCGCGCGTCCAGGCGTTGGCCTGGGACATGGCCGGCGAATTGGTCAGTCGCGGGCCGATGCTTTCGGTCAGATGACTGAAGGTATCCATCACCTGCGAGCGATGGAACGCTTCCTGGCGGATCTTGCTGACCATGTCCAGGTCGACCGGCTCGGCGTGCTGCGCCACGGCCGGATTGCTCATCGCCAGCGCGATCGCCAGCACACCCCACTTCCCCATCGTCCAGCCCCCGGCACGCGCCGTCACAGATCAATCCCCGAGTGTAGGGCGAAGGGCCGCGCACGCCAGATGCCTAAGGTCACGCAACGCAGCAGCGCCACATTCCGATCCGGAATGTGGCGCTCTGGCATGCGTGCCGGAAAGAATCAGCCGAGACTGCGCGGCGCGGTGTCCGCAGGCAGCGCCGGGGGCGTTCCCATGCCCAGCGCGTACCAGTCCACCCGGCGGGTCACCCACATCACCAGCGCGAGGATGCCGAACAGCAGCAGCGAGCCCATCAGCAGCGCATTGTTCTCCGACACCAGCAGGCCATACAGCGCGCCGTACAGCACGGTCAGCATCAGGGCGAAGCCCATGCCCCGCTTCCAGTGGCCCAGCACGTTGGCCAGGTAAACCGCCTGCAGGCCGATGCAGGCCAGCGCCGATACCAGATAGGCCTGCCAGAAGGCGATGTGCTCGGACAGGCTGATCAGCAGCAGGAAGAAGATCGCCAGCGCCAGGCCGACCATCAGGTACTGCAGCGGATGGATGCGCAGCTGGCGGATCAGCTCGAACAGCAGGAAACCGACGAAGGTCAGCAGCACGAACAGCACGCCGTACTTGGAAGCACGATCAGCCTGCGTATATACATCCACCGGATCCACCAGCGAAACCTCCACCGCCTGCGTCGACGAATCACCGGCACGAAGCTGCCGCTGCGCATCCGAAGCCAGTGAAGACACGGTCCAGCGTGCCTCGAAGCCCTGCGCATCGACGCGGCGCTCATTGGGCAGGAACGCACCGGCGAACGAGGGGTGCGGCCAGCGCGAACGCAGCGCGATCTGGTTGTCATCGCCCACCGGCACCACCGCCAGCGAGCGGCTGCCATCCACCTGCAGGTCCAGCTCGATCCGGCTGGCGGCCAGCGTGCCACCGCGTGCATCGGCAAACCCGGCGACCTCGGCGTGCAGGCCACGCCCCAGCGCGTCGGCCATGCCGACGCCCGGCTGCAGCCGCAACGGGGCACCGTTGACCCGCAGGTCCGGCGTGCCGACCAGGCCGCGCACATCACTCAGGCCGATGGCCAGGTACGGCGTGCCATAGCTGCGCCCCTCCCTGACCGGGTAGTCATCGGCAGCGAAGTCCGCCGCGATGTGCCCCTGCCAGCTGTACACCGGCACCTTGAACAGGCCGACCGAGCGCAGGTCCGGCGCCAGCCGGCCATCCACGCTCAACTGGCGGGGCATCTGCAACCAGTGGCCCTGGGTGATCTGCACTTCGTTGCTGCTCTTGCCTGCCTTGTCGACCACCACCACCGTGGTGCGTTCGATCCACGGCACCACGCGCACCGGGCCGACCAGCTGCTGGGTGCCGGCGCGGCTTTCGGCGACCCGGCGGAACGCCTCTTCGCGGTACTCGCTGCGATCGGTGATCACGCCGCGGATCAGCATCAGCGGAACCAGCAGCAGCAGGATCAGCCCGCCGACAATGGCGAAGCGCAGGAACAGGTGCAGGGATTTCATGGTCCATCCTCGTTGGAGAGGCCTGCAGGATGGACACCCCGGATGTGCGGGGTTTGAGCTGGGTTTGAAGCGAATGTGAAGTGGCCGCTAGCGCGGCAGCCACAGCACCGCGCGGGTCCCACCGGATGCGCCCTCTTCCACGCTGGCGTGCCCACCATGCAGGCGTGCCACCTCGCCGACGAACGGCAGGCCCAGGCCGGAACTTCGTACGCCGGTGGCCGGGCGTGCCAGCGAATAGAAGCGTTCGAACACTCGCCCACGCGCGAACTCCGGAATGCCGGTGCCCTGGTCGACGACCTGCAGTGCGATGCCGCCGGCCTGCACCGCGGCGACCAGCTGGATGCTGCTGCCGGCCGGCGAGAAATCGATCGCGTTGTCCAGCAGGTTGCCCAGCGCCTGGCGCAGCAGGTAGCCATCACCCTGCAGCGTCATCGCGCCGGCGGGCTGCACCTGCACCTGCACGCCGGCGGCCTGCGCGCGCAGCTGCGCACCCTGCTCCACCGCGGCGAACAGCGTGGCCACCGACAACGTGTCACGCGACTGCAGCCAGCCGTGCTGCTCCACTTCGGCCAGCGCCAGCAGCTTGTCGATGGTCTGGGTCAGCCGCTGTTGCTGGTCGACGATGCTGCGCGCGAAGCGCTCGCGGTCTTCGGCAGGCATCGGCTCCTGCAACAGCTCGGCCGCGCCGCGGATCGCCGCCAGCGGGCTCTTCATTTCATGGGTGAGCGACTGCACGTACTGCTCCACGTACGCCTTGCCTTCCAGCTTCCGGCGCATGGTTTCCAGCGCGCGGCCGAGGTCACCTATCTCATCGCGCCGCGGCTTCGGCGGGGCCACCGGCTCACCGGCACTGACCGCCTGCGCATAACGGTTGAGCCGTCGCACACCGGTCATCAACCACGCCGTCATCAGAATGCCGATCAGCGCCGACAGGCCGATCAGCCACGCACCGCGCAGCATGATCTGGCGCTGACTGGCGGTGATAAAAGGATCGATGCTTCGGTTGGGCTGGGACAGCGACAGCACGCCGATCAGCGTGCGGCCATCGGCCGGGTCGTACACCGGTGCCGCCACGTGCATCACCGTGTGGGTGGCATCGCCGGGCACCTCCGGACTGGACCGCGCGCCGTACTCGCCACGCAGGGTGCGATGGACATCATTCCAGCGCGAGTTGTCGCGGCCGACGTCACGGCCCAGCGAGTCGTACAGCACGATGCCCTTGGCATCGGTGATGGTCACCCGGTAGTCCAGCGCGCGCTTGGGAAAGCGCCAGACCATCGCCTTCGGGTCGCGGCGTTGCGCGCGGGCCAGGCTGGAGGTGAAGCCACCGCGGGCCAGCGTACCGGCCTTGAGTTCGGGCGCCGCCAGTTCGGCGAGCACGTTGGCGGCATCCACCAAGGTGGACTCCATCGCTTGGCGCACCCCTGGCTTCACCTCCTCCACGAACACGCGCATCACGAAGAACGCGGCCAGGCCGACGATCAGGAAAAAGCCCAGGAACAGTTTCAGCCCCAGCCGCATGCTCAGGCCTCCAGCGCGTAGCCGACGCCGCGATGGGTGCGGATCGGATCATCGGTTGCCCCGGCACCGCGCAGCTTGGCGCGCAGCGTCTTGATGTGGGTGTCCACAGTGCGGTCGGCGCTGTCGGCGCTGGCATCCCAGCCGCGGTCCATCAGCTGGGCGCGGCTGAGAATGGCGCCGGGCCGCTGCAGCAGCGCCGCCAGCAGCGCGTACTCGTAGCGCGTCAGGTCGAGCAGCTGCTCGCCATAGCGGATGCGGCGGCCCTGCCGGTCGATATGGAACGTGCCCTGCTGCTGCCAGCGGCCATCGGACGCGGTACCGGCCACGCCGCTGCGGCGCAGTCGGGCACGCACGCGCGCCACCAGTTCGCGCGGCGAAAACGGCTTGGTGACGTAGTCATCGGCGCCCAGCTCCAGCCCCATCACCCGGTCGACCTCATCGTTGCGCGCGGTCAGGAAGATCACCGGCAGCTGTCCCACCGCGCCCGGCAGCGCGCGCAGGCGTCGGCAGACCTCGAATCCGCCCAGGTCGGGCAGGCCCACATCCAGCATCACCAGATCGAATGCGCCTTCCTGCAGCTGCTGCAGGGCCTGCCCGCCGAGCAGGCAATGGCTGGCCGCGAAGCCTTCGCTGCGCAGGGCATACAACACGGTTTCAGCGATGGCGGCCTCGTCTTCGACCACCAGCACGCGGGCAACGGGTTCTGTCATGGGCGGCAGCATAGCCGCTGCGATAGCCGCTGCGCCTGCCGACCCGTACACTGCGCCCCATGAACTACCGCCACGCCTTCCATGCCGGCAACCATGCCGATGTCCTCAAGCACATCGTGCAGCTGGCCCTGATCGACAGCTTCAAGCGCAAGGACAGCCCGTTCTTCGTGCTGGACACCCATGCCGGCCGCGGCCGCTACCTGCTGGCCAGCGAAGAAAGCCGCAAGACCCTGGAAGCCGAGGACGGGGTCATGAAGCTGATGTCCCAGCCGAAGCTGCCCGAAGTGGTCGAGCGCTACCTCAAGGCCGTCCAGGCCGACAACCCGGTCGGGGCGATGATCACCTACCCCGGCTCACCCCTGCTGACCGCCCAGGCGATGCGCCCGCAGGACCGCCTGGCCGCCTGTGAATTGCAGCCAGAAGAGGCCGCCGCGCTGAAGAAGCTGTTCGCCGGTGATGCTCGGGTCGGCGTATACGAAGGCGACGGCTACGAGAAAATCCGGGCTCTGGTCCCACCGAAGGCAAACGGCGCCAAGATCGGCCGCGGCCTGGTGTTGATCGATCCGCCTTACGAGGGCCAGGACGCCGAGTACATCCGCATCCTCGCTGCCCTGAAAGAAACCCACGAGCGCTGGCCGCAGGCCACCTGCGCGGTTTGGTTCCCGATCAAGCAGCGCCGCACCATCCTGCATTTCCTGCGCAAGGCCACCGCCCTGCCCTATAAATCCGCGATGACCATCGAACTGCTGGTGCGTCCGGATGAATCCCCGTTGCGCCTCAATGGCAGCGGCATGCTGATCCTCAACGCCCCGTTCCAGTTCGATCGCATGGTTGGCCCCGCTCTGCCCGCCCTGAAGCAACACCTGGGCGAGCCCGGCGCCAGCACCCGCCTGGACTGGTTGAAGACCGCCGACTAGGGCGTCCCGGCCGCTGCCTCCCGTGAACCTTCCGTTCACGGAATGCGGCCATGGGGATGCCACAATCGCTGGACCACCAAGGAACTACCCGGTATGGCCACTCGCAACCGCATGCCGCCCTGGCACGAGATCTTCAAGGCCCCCAGTGGCCATGAACTGCTGATCCGTCCCATCCGGCCCGAAGACGGCCCGCCGTTGCAGGCGGCCTTCAGCCTGTTCGGCCCGGAAGAAATCCGCGACCGCTTCCTGCAGGCGGTGACCGAACTGTCGCCGGAAACCACCCAGCGGCTGACCCATCCCAACCCCAAGACCGAAATCACCCTGGTCGCGGCTGAGTCGCTGCCTGCCGGCGAAGCGGTGGTCGGTGCCGTCGCGCGTGCCTCGATCATCCAGGGAACCCGTGAAGCGGAGTACGCCATCCTGATCAGCCGCTTCCTGATCGGCCAGGGCCTTGGCCGGCAGTTGATGCGCAAGCTGGTGAAGTGGGCGCGCGGCAAATACCTGGATCGCCTGTATGGCGATGTCGCCGAAGAAAACGAGCCGATGAAGCAGCTGGCCGATTCGCTGGGCTTCAAGCCGGTGCCGCATCCGCAGGGCACGCCCGGGCTGGTGCGCATGGTGCTGGAACTGGATAACTGAGGCCGCTGCCGTCGGTAGCGCCGAGCCATGCTCGGCGAGCGCAGCGGTCGATCAGGCAACGCCGAGCATGGCTCGGCGCTACTCCTGCGTGACGTGGTTTTGTCCGGGCCTGCACAGCCGGCTCTGGTAGAATCTGCGGCCAATGTCGCGCTCTCCTTATCCCCTTCCGCCGCTGCCCCGTCCGGGCCAGCTCCGCGCCTGGTGGCGCGCTCCCAGCTCGCCCACCGCGCTGGCCTGGTACCTCGCCCGTGCGGCGCAGGCACACGACGGCCCGGTGCTGGTCGTCGCGCCGGACAACCACGGCGCCAACCAGATCGAATCCGATCTGCGCACGCTGCTCGGCGATGATCCGTCGCTGCCGGTGGTGGCGTTCCCGGACTGGGAAACCCTGCCCTACGATCGCTTCAGTCCGCACCCGGACATCATTTCCCAACGCCTGTCCGCCCTGCATCGCCTGCCCGGGCTGAAGCGTGGGTTGGTGGTCGTTCCGGTGCAGACCCTGATGCAGCAGCTGGCGCCGAAACAGTATGTGATCGGAGGCAGTTTCGACCTGGAGGTCGGCCAGCGGCTGGACCTGGACGCGGAAAAGCGGCGATTGGAAAGCGCCGGCTACCGCAACGTGCCGCAGGTCATGGATCCGGGTGATTTCGCCGTGCGCGGCGGCCTGTTGGATGTGTACCCGATGGGTGCCAGCGAACCGCTGCGCGTGGAACTGCTGGACGAGGATATCGACACCATCCGTGCCTTCGACCCGGAGACCCAGCGTTCGCTGGAAAAGGTCCAGGCCGTGCACATGCTGCCCGGTCGCGAAGTGCCGATGGACGATGCCAGCATCTCGCGCGTGATGGACGCCCTGCGCGAACGCTTCGATGTCGATACGCGGCGCAGTTCGCTGTACCAGGACCTGAAATCGCGACTCGCACCGGCGGGCATCGAGTACTACCTGCCGCTGTTCTTCGACCGCACCGCGACGCTGTTCGATTACTTTTCCGCCGACGTGCTGCCGGTGATCGCCGCCGGCGTCGGCGAAGCCGCAGCTGCCTTCTGGGCGCAGACCGGCCAGCGCCATGAACAGCGCCGGCACGACGTCGAACGCCCGCTGCTGCCACCGGGGCAGTTGTACCTGTCGCCTGAACTGCTGCGCGAGAAGCTCAACGACCTGCCCCGCGTGGAAGTGTGGCCGCCCGGCCATGCGCGCATCGAGCAGGCCCACGCGCTGGGTGACACCGCGCTGCCGCCGCTGCCGGTCGCTGCGCGTGATGCCGCCGCAGGCCAGGCGCTGGCTACCTTCATCGAGCAGTATCCTGGCCGCGTGCTGATCGCCTCCGATACCGCCGGGCGCCGCGAAGCATTGCTGGAAGTCCTGCAGGCCGCCTCCCTGCGTCCGCCGGTGGTCGCCGACCTGCCGACCTTCCTGGCCGGCAGCGAACGCTTCGCGATCACCGTTGCGCCGCTGGAAGACGGCTTCGCGCTGGACGATCCGCGCATCGCCGTGCTGACCGAACGCCAGCTGTTCCCCGAACGCGCAGCGCACCAGCGGCGCTCGCGTCGTGCCGGTCGCGAGCCCGAGGCGATCATCCGCGACCTCGGCGAATTGACCGAAGGCGCGCCGATCGTCCATGAAGACCATGGCGTAGGCCGCTACCGCGGACTGATCGCGATGGACGTCGGCGGCATGCCCGGCGAGTTCCTGGAAATCGAATATGCCAAGGGCGACCGGCTGTACGTGCCGGTGGCCCAGCTGCACTTGATCAGCCGTTATTCCGGCGCATCGGCGGAAACCGCCCCGCTGCATTCGCTGGGCGGCGAACAATGGACCAAGGCCAAGCGCAAGGCGGCCGAGAAAGTCCGCGACGTAGCCGCCGAGTTGCTGGAGATCCAGGCGCGCCGTCGCGCCCGCGCCGGGCTGGCGCTGGATGTGGACCGCGCGATGTACGAACCGTTCGCCGCCGGCTTCCCGTTCGAGGAAACCCAGGACCAGTTGGCCGCCATCGACGCGACCCTGCGCGATCTTGCCAGCAGCCAGCCGATGGACCGCGTGGTCTGTGGTGACGTCGGCTTCGGCAAGACAGAAGTGGCCGTTCGCGCAGCGTTCGCCGCGGCCAGTGCCGGCAAGCAGGTCGCCGTGCTGGTGCCGACCACGCTGCTGGCCGAACAGCATTACCGCAACTTCCGCGACCGCTTCGCCGATTACCCGATGAAGGTGGAAGTGCTGTCGCGCTTCAAGTCCACCAAGGAGATCAAGGCCGAACTGGAGAAGGTGGCCGACGGCACCATCGACGTCATCATCGGCACCCACCGGCTGCTTCAGCCGGACGTGAAGTTCAAGGACCTCGGCCTGGTCGTGGTCGACGAGGAACAGCGCTTCGGCGTGCGCCAGAAGGAGGCGCTGAAGGCGATGCGTGCCAACGTGCACCTGCTGACCCTGACCGCCACGCCTATTCCCCGAACGCTCAACATGGCCATGGCCGGGCTGCGCGACCTGTCGATCATCGCCACCCCGCCGCCGAACCGGCTGGCGGTGCAGACCTTCATCAGCCAATGGGACGATGCGCTGCTGCGCGAAGCCTTCCAGCGCGAACTGGCCCGCGGCGGCCAGCTGTACTTCCTGCACAACGACGTGGAAAGCATCGGCCGCATGCAGCGTGAGCTGTCCGAGCTGGTACCGGAAGCCCGCATCGGCATCGCCCACGGACAGATGCCCGAGCGCGAGCTGGAACGGGTGATGCTGGAGTTCCAGAAGCAACGCTTCAACGTGCTGCTGTCGACCACGATCATCGAATCGGGCATCGACATCCCCAACGCCAACACCATCATCATCAACCGCGCCGACCGTTTCGGCCTGGCCCAGCTGCACCAGCTGCGCGGCCGCGTGGGACGTTCGCACCATCGTGCCTACGCCTACCTGGTGGTGCCGGACCGCCGCTCGATCACCCCGGATGCGGAGAAGCGCCTGGAAGCCATCGCCTCGATGGATGAACTGGGCGCGGGCTTCACACTGGCCACCCACGACCTGGAAATACGCGGTGCCGGCGAACTGCTGGGCGAAGACCAGAGCGGGCAGATGGCCGAAGTGGGCTTCAGCCTGTACACCGAACTGCTGGAACGCGCCGTGCGCAGCATCCGGCTGGGCAAGCTGCCCGACCTGGATGCCGGTGAGGAAGCCCGTGGGGCCGAAGTGGAACTGCATGTGCCCTCGCTGATCCCCAACGACTACCTGCCCGACGTGCACACCCGGCTGACCCTGTACAAGCGCATTTCCAGCGCGCGCGACAGTGCGTCGCTGCGCGAGCTGCAGGTGGAGATGATCGACCGCTTCGGCCTGTTGCCGGATGCGGCCAAGCACCTGTTCGCCATCGCCGAACTGAAGCTGCAGGCCAACGAGCTGGGCATCCGCAAGCTGGACCTCGGCGAGGCCGGCGGCCGCATCGTGTTCGAGGCCAAGCCGAACATCGATCCGATGTCGGTGATCCAGCTGATCCAGAAGCAGTCGAACCTGTACAGCATGGACGGCCCGGACAAGCTGCGCATCAAGCATCCGCTGCCGCTGCCGGAAGACCGGTTCAATGCGGCCAAGGCCTTGTTGACGACGCTGGCGCCGGGCTGACCCGGCGCACCGCCCGGTAGCGCCGAGCCATGCTCGGCGAGCGCAGCGGCAACAGAGCGACAGCGTGACGACCAACGGTCGTCACCCACCAGGGCAAGAGCGTGACGACCAACGGTCGTCACCCACCAGGGCAAGAGCCTGACGACCAGCGCTCGTCACTACCAGCGCTACACCGCCGCAAAAGAAAAACCCGGCTTGCGCCGGGTTTTCCAGGCTTCAACAGCAGCGCATGATCACCAGATCACGACGCGCTTGTCGTCGGCCCGGACCATCGGCTGGCCGGCCTTGCACTCGAACGCCGCCGCGAACGAGGGCATGTTCGACGGCGCACCGTTGGCACGGAAGTTCGCCGGCGCATGCGGATCGGTGTTCAGGCGTACGCGCAGCTCGCCATCGGTGAAGTTGCGGCGCCACACCGTGGCCCAGTTCATGAAGAAACGCTGGTCCTGCGTGTAGCCGTCCACCGGTACGTTCTTCGAAGGATCTTCCTTCAGCGCCATCTGCAGCGCGTCATAGGCCACGGTCAGTCCGCCCAGGTCGCCGATGTTCTCGCCCAGGGTCAGCTTGCCCTTGACGTTGACGCCCGGCACCGCCTCGTAGCCATCGAACTGCGCCACCAGCTGGTCGGTGCGCTGGGTGAAGGCACTGCGGTCCGCGTCGGTCCACCAGTTGTCGAAGTTGCCGTTGGCGGCGAACTGGCTGCCCGAATCGTCGTAGCCGTGCATCATCTCGTGGCCGATCACCGCACCGATGCCGCCGTAGTTGAGCGCCGGATCGGCCTTGGCGTCGAAGAACGGTGCCTGCAGGATCGCCGCCGGGAACACGATCTCGTTCTTGGTGGCGTTGTAGTACGCGGTGACGGTCTGCGGGGTCCTGCCCCACTCGGTCTTGTCCACCGGCTTGCCGATCTTGTCCAGCATGTAACGGTAGTTGTACGCACGCGCTGCCTGCATGTTGCCCAGGAAGCTGTCGCCGTTGGTCTGCAGGCCCGACCAGTCACGCCACTTGTCCGGGTAGCCGATCTTCGGGGTGAAGCTGGCCCACTTCTCCAGCGCCTTCTTGCGGGTGTCTTCGCCCATCCACTCCAGCTTCTCCAGGCGGGCCTTGAGCGCTTCGGACAGGTTCTCCACCAGGTGCTGCATCTGCTCCTTGCTTTCGGCCGGGAACACCGCATCCACGTACAGCTGGCCGAGCGCTTCGCCCATGCCGTTGTTGACCGAATCCAGCACGCGCTTCCAGCGCGGCTGCATCTCCTGCTGGCCACGCAGGGTCTTGCCGTAGAAATCGAAGTTGGCCTTTTCCACGTTGCTGCTCAGGTACGGCGCGGCATCGTCGATGGTGTGGAAGCGCAGGTAGGCCTGCCAGGTGGCGGCCGGGACATCAGCCAGCATCTTGTCCACTTCGGTGAAGAACTGCGGCTGGGCCAGCGAGAATTTCTGCGCGGCCGGCACCTTCAACGTGTCGAACAGCGCGGTCCAGCTGAAGTTCGGGGTGAGCTTGTCCGCGTCGGCGGCACTGACCGGGTTGTAGCGTTTGGAGGGATCACGCATTTCGATGCGCGACAGCGAGGCCTTGGCCAGGCGGGTTTCGAAGGCCAGCACGGCCTTGGCCTGGTCGGCCGCCTGCGCGGCGTCCACGCCGGACAGGGTCAGCACCTGGGCGATGTAAGCCACGTAGGCATCGCGGATCTTCGCCTGCGATGCATCGAAGTAGTAGCCCTTTTCCGGCAGCCCCAGGCCACCCTGGCCGACATAGGCGATGACGTTGGCCGAGTCCTTGTAGTCCGCATTGGCGAACAGCGAGAACAGCACGCCCTGCCCCTGCGCCTGGCTGTCGCGCAGGTACCGGGTGATCGCGGCGGTGTCGCCCAGCGCGGCGATCTTGTCCAGCTGCGGCTGCAGCGGCGTCAGTCCGGCGGCATCGATCTTCGCCTCGTCGCTGCCGGTCTTCCAGATGTCACCGATCTTGGCTTCCACGCTGCCGGCCTTGGCTTCGCTGGCAGCGGCCTGCTGGACCAGTGCATGCTGCACTTCCAGCGAGCGCTCGCGCAGGATCTCGAAGCTGCCCCACGTGGTCTGGTCGCCCGGCACCGGGTTGGCGCTCAACCACTTCTGGTTGACGAAGGCATTGAGGTCGGTACAGGCCGAGATGGCAGTGTCCAGGTCGGCGCTGTTGAGCGAGATCAGCGGCGTCTTGATCAGCGACTGGTCGAAGGCCGGCTTGGCCGCATCGGCAGTGGCGGCGGGCGCGGTTTCGGTCTTGCCGCAGGCCGCCAGCGAGGCGGCGATGGCAACGGTCAGGCCCAACGGGGCCAGGGTGCGCAACTTCATGGGACTCTCCGACAGGTAATCCCCGAGGGTAGCCCGGACACGGGACCCGGGGGACCGCCAAAGGTCACGCCGCGCGCATGACCGCCACACGTGTGACACTGGCGGTCGTCCTTCACGACCAGCGGGCAGGGTTTCACATGACAACAGCGGAAAGACCCCAGGACCGCAAAGTGGCCGACGATATCCGCGCGCACGGCTGGCATTGCCTGCACATCCTGCCCGGACCGGATGGCGAGGCCGGCTTTTCCTATTCGATCGGCTTCCAGACAACCTACAACGCCCCGGAAGTGATGGTGTTCGGGCTGCAACGCTCCAAGGCGCACGCGCTGCTGAGCGAGTGCGCGCAGCTGCTGGCCGGCGGCCACCAGATCCATACCGGCGTGGAGGATGCCGATGTGCTCGATGGCGGGTACAAGGTCATCTTCCGCGCGGTGCGCGAGGACTGCCATGACGACTACCTTGGCATGGCGGTGCGTCACTGCGGCGGGCAGCCCCTGCAGGCCGTGGTCATGTTCCTGCCGGACAAGGAACACCGCTTCGCCTGGCAACCCGATTACGACGATGCCCAGGCCGATGAGGCGCTGGGCATCGTGGTATAGGGGTTACTTCGCCTTGCCCTGGTTGGCCACCGCTTCGGCGGCCTTGCGCGCGGCTTCCGGGTCGCCCAGGTAACGGAACGACTGCACCGTCAGGTCATCGTTGAGCTCGAACAGCAGCGGGATGCCGGTCGGAATGTTCAGTTCCAGGATCTGCTCGCGCGAGACGTTGTTGAGGTACTTGTACAGCGCACGCAGCGAGTTGCCATGCGCGGTGACCAGCACGGTCTTGCCGTCCTTCAACTGCGGGGCGATCGAATCGAACCAGTACGGCAGCACACGGTCCAGCGTGGTGGCCAGCGACTCGGTACCCGGCAGCGCGTTGCGGTCCAGCGTGGCATAGCGGCGGTCGTGCAGCGGATGGCCGGGATCCTCGATGTCCATCGTCGGTGGCGGGATGTCGTAGGAACGGCGCCAGATCTTGACCTGGTCCTCGCCGTGCCTGGCCGCGGTTTCCGCCTTGTCCAGGCCCTGCAGGCCGCCGTAATGGCGTTCGTTCAAGCGCCAGCTCTTGCTGACCGGCAACCAGTCCTGGTCCATTTCGGCCAGTGCACCCTGCAGGGTGTGGATGGCACGCTTGAGCACGGAGGTATGGGCCACGTCGAACTGCAGGCCTTCTTCGCGCATCAGGCGACCGGCGGCGGCCGCTTCCTGGCGCCCCTTGTCGGTCAGCTCCACGTCGACCCAACCAGTGAAGCGGTTGTCCAGGTTCCACTGGCTCTGGCCGTGGCGCAACAGTACGAGTTTACGAGTCACTGCAGGGTCTCCAACGTCGGGAAGGCAGGCGGCCATTGTAGACGGTGAACGAACGCCGGGCGCCGGCTCAGTGGTGGACATGGGCGTGATGGCCGTGACGGTCGTGGTCGTGGTCGTGACCATGTCCGTGTGCGGTCGGCGCCGGTCCCACCGCGCAGGCATCGCCACAATGCTCGGCTTCCAGTTGCAGGGTCACATGGTCGATGTCGTGGCGCTCGTGCAGGGCATCGGCCAGCTCGCGCCGCACCTGATCCGCATCGGCACCGTCGCGCAGCACCACGTGGGCGCTCAGCGCGGGCGTGCTGGAGGCCAGCGCCCATACGTGCAGATCGTGCACGTCCACCACCGCGCCGTGGTTGCACAGGCTGCTGCGCACATCGGCCAGCACGACGCCTTTGGGCACGCCTTCCAGCAGCACGTTGATCGCTTCACGCATCAGCACCCAGGTCCGCGGCAGCACCCACAGGCCGATCAGCACCGCCAGGATCGGATCTATCACCTTCCAGCCGGTCCAGCGGATCAGCAGCGCGCCGATGATCACCGCCACCGATCCCAGCATGTCCGCCCAGACTTCCAGGTAGGCGCCTTTCACGTTCAGGCTCTCGCCGCTGCCGGCCTTGAGCAGGCGCATCGATACCAGGTTCACTGCCAGGCCCACCGCGGCGATCACCAGCATGCCGGTGGAAGCGATCTCCTGCGGCTGGCGGAACCGGGCGATGGCCTCCCACAGGATGTAGCCGGCCACCACGAACAACATGCCACCGTTGAACATCGCACCGAGCGCTTCCAGCCGCGCGTAGCCATAGGTACGGCGGGCATCGGGGGGACGCCGGCTCAGCCGTACCGCGACCAGCGCGATCATCAAGGCCAGGGTGTCGGTGGCCATGTGCGCCGCATCGGACAGCAGCGCCAGGCTGTTGGTGACGAACGCGCCGATGATTTCCACCAGCAGGAACGCGGCGGTCAGGCCCAATGCCCACCACAGCGGCTTTTCGTGGCGGATTTCAGTGGGAAGATGGTTGTGGTCGTGGCCCATCGGGGTCTCCTGTGTGTTGCCGGCAGGCTACGCCCCGCGTGCAGGGGATACCATCACACCGGTTATAACATCGCCCTCCACGCGTCAGTGGCAGCGCACCGCGACGGCCCTGCGCCAGCGCGCCGCGCCCCACCAGAGGCAGGCCAGCAGCGCAACGCCCGCGCCTGCGATGCAGACCCCCGTCCACCCCACGTGCGCCTGCAGCGCGGGACCGGCTGCCGCCCCCATGCCGCTGCCCACCGCATAGAACAGCATGTACAGCGCGATCAGCTGCCCGTGCACGGGCTCGGCCGCCCGCAGCACCAGCGCCTGGTTGCTCACATGCAAGGCCTGGCCACCGAGGTCCAGCAACACGATGCCCAGCAGCAGCCACCCCAGTGAAGTGGGCAGCTGCCGCAGCGGCAGCCAGGCCAGCAGCATCAGCAACAAGGCCGCAGCGCTCACCGCGCGCCCATGACCGTGATCCATCCAGCGGCCCACGCGCCCGGCCAGCAAGGCGCCCGCCAGCCCAGCCAGGCCCAGCGCACCGATACCCGTCGTGGACCAGGACAATGGCGGTGCCGACAGCGCAAGCGAAGCCGCACTCCAGAACAGGTTGAGGCCGGCGAACAGCAGCAACGCCAGCACGCCCCGTTCGCGCAGCGTCGCATCCGCGCACAGCAACCGCCACATCGACGCCATGACGCCGCGTTGGTGGACTCGCGCCTGCGCCACCGGCATCGGCGGCAAGCACCGCCACAGCAGCATCCCCAGCGCAGCAATCAGCACGGCCGAACCCGCGTACACCGCGCGCCATCCCAGCCCGGCGGCTACCGTGCCGGACACCACGCGTGCCAGCAGCAGGCCAACGAATACACCGCCCTGCACGGTACCGACGTGGCGGCCGCGTACCGCTGGCGCGGCCATGGCCGCCGTGCAGGTGATCAACACCTGCGTGCAGGCCGTCCCGAACAGCCCCACCAACAGCATGCCGACCAGCAGGGACACGCTTCCGCGCGCCGCAGCCAGCCATAGCAGCGACAACGCCAGCAGACCGAACAGCAACAGCAGCAAGCCCCGGCGTTCACGCCGATCAGCAAGCGGCAGCAGGATCAACAGCGCAAGCACGCTGCCCACCTGGGTGGCCGCCACCACCATTCCGGCCGTCGCGGCATCCATCCGGAAGGCATCGGCCAGGCGCTCCAGCAGTGGCTGTGCGTAGTAGACATTGGCAACGCTGGCGCCGGCTGCGCTGGCAAGCAGGAACAGCGTGGGATCGACAACCGGGGAGGGGGGTGGCTTCTTCATGCACCAGTTTCAAATTGCAACCGCTCGCACCGTAGGCAGTTTGGTTTTAAAATGCAACCAGAATCCATCGCAGAACCGCCCATGCCCAGTTCCTCCCCCTGCCCCGTGGCCCGCGCCACCGAGCTGCTCGGCGACCGCTGGATCCTGCTGATCGTCCGCGACGCCTTCGATGGCGTGCACCGCTTCAGCGACTTCCAGCGCAGCCTGGGGGTGGCCCGCAACATCCTCAGCGAGCGTCTGCGCCGCCTTGTCGACGGGGGCGTGCTGGCACTGCAGCCGGCCGCCGATGGAACCTCCTACCAGCAGTACGTGCTCACCGAAGCGGGCACTGCGCTGTTTCCGGTCGTGGTTGCGTTGCAGCAGTGGGGCCAGGCGCAACGCTTCACTCCGGGCGAGCCGCACTCACGGCTGGTGGAGCGCAACAGCGGCCGCGAACTGCCGTACATGCAACCCCGCACGACAAAAGGTCGCGTGCTGGAGGCCGCCGACACCCTGGTGCTCAAGCTCGACCAGGGCTGATCCGCATCCCCCGATCGAGGGGTCGACAGTACGGCGCTGACCCGGCATCCGCGTAGCGGGTAGGATCACGGGCAAGGCCTTCGCGGCCCTGCCCGATTCCTCTCCCGGATGTCCCGCCATGATCCATTGCACCACGCCCCTTCTGCTGCTTGCCGGCCTGCTTGCCAGCACGGCATCCAGCGCGCGCGAAGTCCCCGCGCCAGCCGCCCACGTCGACGCCGATGGTCCTTACATCGTGCGTGACGGCGAGCAGGTGCAGGCGCGCTGGATATGCGATGACAAGGTGGTCACCCGCGAGCAGACCGCCACCCGCGTCGCGCCGGTCTGTGGTTATCCGCACCCCGTGGACGTCGCCCCCGGGGCGGTCGCAGCGGTGGATGTACTGCCTGCCGTGCCGCGCGTGGTGGTGCTGTCCGACATCCACGGGCAGTACGACCTGCTGGTGCAGCTGCTGCGCGCCAACGGCATCATCGATGCGCAGGACCGCTGGGCGCGGGGTACCGACACGCTGGTCGTGGCAGGCGATGTGTTTGATCGCGGGTCGAAGGTGACCGAGGCCTTCTGGCTGCTGTACGGCCTGCAGCAGCAAGCCAGCGCTGCAGGCGGCGCGGTGCACTTCGTCCTGGGCAACCACGAAACGATGGTGCTGTACGACGACCTGCGCTACGTCAATCCGAAGTACCTGCGCAGTGCGCAGCTGTTGGGTCGCAGCTACCCGCAGCTGTACGGTCCTGACTCGGTGATCGGCCAATGGCTGCGCACCCGTCCGGTCCTGCTGCGCATCGGCGATACGCTGTTCCTCCACGGGGGCATCTCACCGGACGCACTCGCGCTGGCGCTGGATCCGGCGGCGACCAATGCCGCCTACCGGTCCTCGCTGGGCCTCCCGCGCGAGCAGGTGAAGGCCGACCCAGCCACCGCGTCCCTGTATGACGGCAAGACCAGCCCGATCTGGTACCGCGGCTATTTCGATGGCCGCCTGGATACCGATGGCGTGCAGGCGGTGCTGGATCGTCTCGGACTGGAACGCATCGTGGTCGGCCACACCTCGATGCCGCACGTCAGCAGCTTCCATGGTGATCGCGTCATCGCGGTCGACAGCAGCATCAAGAACGGCGAGAACGGCGAACTGTTGTTCATGGAAGAAGGCCGGCTGAGCCGTGGCCTGCTGGACGGTAACCGGGTGCCGCTCGCGCCTGGCGTGATCGGGCTCGACGACTGAGCCTTCCCTCCCGGCGCACCCTGGCCCCTTCAGCCGCAGTCACAGGCGGAAGCGCGCGCCCACCGTGTAGGTGCGCTCGGGCGAGGAGAAATCGCGCGGGAACGCCGGACTGCCGAAGTAGTTGCGGGTTGACCCGCCGAGCAGGTTGGTCGCCTCGGCGAACACGGTGACGCGCTCGTTGACGTCGTAGTTCAACGCGACGTCCAGCCAGTCCTCGTCGCCATGCCGGATTTCGCTGGGCTGGTCCCCGGAACTGTTGAAGCTGGCCGTATAGTCGGTACGACGGTTCCACGCCAGGCGGGCCGAGAAGCGGTCGTACTGGTACATCAGCACCGCGTTGAAGGCATGCTTGGACACATTGGTCAGCGGCTGCATCTGCCCGGTCGGCGATTCGGCTTCGGCGCTGATGCGGGTGTAGTTGAGCTGGGTCCCGAAGCCGGACAGCCAGCCCGGCAGGAAGTCGTAGAACTGGCTGTAGCCCACCTCGAATCCCTTCAGCGTGCCTTCGCCGGTATTGCGCGGGCGGGTGATGGAATACGTGGTGCCGCCGATCACCTCATCATCGGCATAGCGCTGCACGTAGCCGTCCAGCCTGCGATGGAACACGGCGGCCGACAACAACGAGCCGGGCTGGAAATACCACTCCAGCGATGCATCCAGGTTCTTCGATTCCACCGCCTGCAGCTCCGGGTTACCGCCGTTGCCACGCGCCGGCAGGGTATCGGTGGACTCATACAGGCTCAACTGCGGATTGAGGTCGGCGAAGTTCGGCCGGGCGATGGTCTGGCTGGCGGACAGCCGCAGGACCAGGTCTTCGCGCAGCGAGAAATTGGCGCTGGCGTTGGGCAGGAATTTCGTCTGCGATGTATCTATCCGGCTGGGTACGTCCACGCCGTCGAGGGTCCGCGTGCCGCTGAGCTCGGATTCCAGCCGGGTGGCGCGCACCCCGATGCGGCCATCCACCGGGATGCTGCCCAGCGTAGTGCCCCAGTTGAGCTGCAGGTAGGCGGCATAGTTGTCTTCGCGGTTGTCGAAGAACAGCGAGGCCAGCTCGGCCGGTGCCTCCGGCGACTGGCCCATGACCTGGCGCAGCTGCGCGGTCTGCTGCAGCAGGTAGGCCGCGTTGGCAACCGCCCAGCGGTCGGTGGAGAACGCGCGGGCGCCATCCAGCATGCCACCGGGTGACACGTCGGCCAGCCCGGGGACATCGCTGGCGTACACCCGGCTGCCGGTGATGTTGTCCATGGCGCCCGGATCGCCACCGTGGTTGGAAGCGGTGCGACGGCTGATCCGCAGCCCGGCATCGAGTGAACTGAACGGACCGGCGTCGAACTGGAACGTGCTGTCGCCGCGCCACGCCCACTCCTCGCCTTTCTGTTCGTCCCAGCTGTCGTAGTACTGGCTGAGGTACCAGTTGGCCGGGTTGGTGACATCGTATGCCGAGCCATCGGCGTGGGTGACCCACGTATCGGGCACGCCACCGGCATCGCGCATATGCATCAACGGCGCGTCCATGCCCATGTCCAGGGTCATCGCACGGTGTTTGTTGGTGCTCCAGGTATAGGCCAGTTCGGTGGAAAGGCTGATGGTGTCGTTGTGCCACTTGCCGCCCAGCGCGGCCTGGAACGTATCGGAGGTCTGCTTGTGTGCCTGCGTGCTGGACAGCGTGTAGAGGTCGCGCGCGACGAAGCCATCCATCACGTTGCTGCCGGGGCGAAGGCTCACTGATTCCACGTTGCCCGGGTTCACCAGGCCGGGGAACGGCATCCAGTAGTTGACGTTGTTGCGGCCCTCGTAATTGACGTAGAACGTATCGAGATAGACCTCGCTGTTGTCCGTCGGCGCCCATTGGAAGGTGAAGTTGGCCGCGCGGCGCTTGTGTGTGTTGTTCGCCACCAGCCCGCCGGCGTTGTACGGCACGAAGATCTCCTGGGAAGGATCAGCCGGATTGGCAACCCGGTCGTAGGTGCCATGGAAGCTGTTGCTTTCCTGGTAGGGGCGCTGCTGCAGCGAGACGCTGCCCAGCACGCCCATCCGCCCGTGTCCGCTGTCCCAGTTGTGTGCTGCGGTCAGGCTGCCGTTGGGCTTGGTGTCCCCCGCCTGGTCACCGCGGACGGCACTGATGCTGCCGGCAAGCGTGGTGTCCTTGTCCAGGTCGAACGGCTTGCGCAGGTGCACGTCGATGCTGCCGCCGATGCCCCCTTCCAGGAACTTCGCGCTGCCGGTCTTGTAGACATCCACGCTCTGCAGCAGGTCGGCCGGGATGTCCTGCAGGGCAATGCCGCGCCCGCTGGCGGTGAACACGTTGCGGCCGTCGAAGGTCGTCACCACGTCCGGCAGGCCGCGTACCAGCACCGTGCCGACTTCCGCACCGCCACGCGCCACCTGCACACCGGTGACCCGCTGCAGTGCGGCGGCCACGCTGTTGTCAGGCAGCTTGCCGATGTCTTCGGCGACGACTGAATCGCTGATCTCCGCCTTGGCCTGCTTGGCCTCCACCGCGCCGGTCGCACTGCCGCGCACGCCGCGCACCTGCACCGAATCCAGTTGCTTCGCTGCCACCGGCGCGGACGCTTCCGATGCCGTGGCCGGCGCCGGCGCCGGCGCTTGCGCCTGCGCAGTGCCCACCATGCCCAAGATCATCGAAGGAAGCAGCGCGCGCCGAAGCAGGAGGGGCGCCGGCATGCGGCAGCGGCGCGGGGGAGCGGATCGGGACATGCAGGGTGTTCCTTTCGAGGTGCGCCGCCAGACGAGGGCGTGCACCTTCCCGGCCGGCAGCAACGGGTGCGCAGGGGGATCCTGGGGGAGCACGCGCCAGGCAGGCAGCACTGGACGGAGTGACGTGTTGTGTGCCGATCCCGACAGATCGGTCGTGCGCATTAGAACAACCAAAAACGTAAATTTACGTTCGCTGGCGGTGATCGAGTCGTTGCGCGCCGCACATGCCCCTGCACATGCAGTGCACGGATCAGATCCATAAGCCGCAGGCGGGTCGCACGCGGTACGCTTTGCCAATGTCATCCAGTGAAAGGCCTTCCATGAATTTCGGCAGTGACAACCAGTCCGGCGTTTCGCCACGCATCCTCGATGCACTCATCGCGACGTCCTCGGGCAGCGCCGCCTCGTATGGCAATGACGCGTGGACCCGCCAGGCCGAACAGGCGATCGCGCGCGTGTTCGAGCACGACGTCAAGGCCTTCTTCGTGGCCACCGGCACCGCCGCCAACTGCCTTGCCCTGTCTGCAGTGGCGCAGCCCTGGAATGCCATCCTGTGCCATGCACAGGCGCACCTGATCAGCGATGAATCCACTGCACCGGAGTTCTTCACCGGTGGCGCGCGCCTGCTGCCGATCGCCACCGACAGCGGCAAGATCACCCCGGCGGCGCTGCGCGATACGCTCAAGCGGCTACCCGATGCGCGTCCGCACAGCATCAAGCCGGCGGCGGTGTCGCTGGCACAGGCCACCGAAAACGGCCTGGTGTACACGCCCGCCGAACTGAAGGCGCTGTGCGACCTTGCCCATGAGCATGGCCTGCGCGTGCACATGGATGGGGCGCGCCTGGCCAATGCGGTGGCGGCGCTGGGCTCCACGCCTGCCGAAATGACCGTGCACGCCGGCATCGACGTGCTGTCCTTCGGGGCGTCCAAGGACGGCGCCTTGGCGGCAGAGGCGGTGGTCTTCTTCAAGCCGGAACTTGCCGAAGGATTCGATTACCGGCGCAAGCGCGCGGGCCAGCTGGTATCCAAGGGACGCCTGTTCGGCGCCCAGTTCACCGCCTGGCTGCAGGACGACCATTGGCTGGACCTCGCCCATCAGGCGAACCATGCCGCACAGGTGCTCGCCGTCTCCCTGCAGGCGCATGCAGGCATCCGCCTGGCCTGGCCGGTGCAGGCCAACGAAGTATTCGTGGTGATGCCCAAGGCCCTGCTCGAACGCCTGCTGGCTGCGGGCGCGGAGTGTTATGACTGGTATCCGGACAGCCTGCCGACCTCGATGCCACTGGGCGCCGATGAGGTGCCGGTGCGCTTTGTCACGGCGTGGTCGACAAGCCAGCAGCAGCTGGACGAATTCGCCGAGGTGCTGGGCAGCTGATGCCGGCAGGCGGGTACGCTCCCGGCGTGTTCGTCGGGCGTGGCACGAACGCAGGAGAGCGGCCGAAGCCGCTCTCCCGTTGCTGCTGTCACAGTCGCGGTGCGCCTGTCAGCGGTGTTACCTGTACTCGCGCTCGCAGCGACGCTCGACCACGCGATCACCGGTCTTCTGCTGGTGACGGCCCTGGATGTTGCGGCCTGCCGCGCCGCCGGCCACGGCGCCGGCGACGGTGGCCAGCTTCTTGCCGTTGCCGCCACCGATCTGGTTGCCGAGCAGGCCGCCCACCACCGCGCCGGTGGCGGTACCTGCGATGCGGTTGGAATCCTTGCTGTTGCGCTGCACTTCCACGTTGCGGCAAACCACGCGGCTGCCGTCGTCGAAGCGGCGGCCCTCATCGCGCGGCCCGTACGTCTGCGCGGATACCGCCGAGGATGCGGCCATCAGGGCGCCAGCGCACAAAAGGGGGATGGACATCTTCATCGGGGGACTCCTTCACGGTCCGGGTGTATGCCGACAGTCTTCCCCTGACGTTGGCAAACCCGGGTGAATTCCCGTGCAGGGACTGTGCAGGCGGGTCGCCCTGTTCAGCCAGCGGTGGGCCGTGGCGACCGAGGCGCGTCTTCGCTGCGCGACAGCAGTGCGTCCGCGCGACGCACCAGCTCGGCTGCGGAAAACGGCTTGGCCAGTACTTCCATCCCTGCTTCCATGTGCCCGGCGCCGACCGCCGCACTGGCCGCGTAGCCGGTGATGAACATGACCGGCAAGCCGGGTCGGCATTGCCGGCCGGCGTCGGCGACCTGCCGGCCATTCAAGGGTCCGGTCAGCCCGACGTCGGTCAGCAGAAGATCGATCGGCTCCACCGAGCGCAACACGTCCAGGGCAGGCGGTCCCTCGGAGGCTTCGATCACCCGATAGCCTGCCGACACCAGCACCTCACTGACCAGTACGCGCACCGCGGTTTCGTCTTCCACCAGCAGCACGGTGCGCATCGGCCCGCGCCGCACTTCTTTCTCGGCCACCGCCGCCGCTGGGTCCGCCGGCGCCTGCGTGCCTTCGGCCATCCGCGGCAGGTAGAGATGCATCGTGGTGCCCTGCATGGGACGGGAATCCACCTGGACCTGACCACCGGACTGCCGCGTGAATCCGTAGATCATCGAAAGCCCGAGGCCGGTGCCCTGGCCGATCGGCTTGGTGGTGAAGAACGGCTCGAACACCTTGGCTACGACATCCGCTTCCATGCCCGTGCCGCTGTCGCGCACCGACAAGCGCACATAGGGGCCAGCCGGAAGTTCAAGCGCTGCTGCATCGGTACCGGCCAGTTCGACGGCGTGGCTGCTGATGGCCAGTGTTCCGCCATCAGGCATGGCATCGCGTGCATTGATGCACAGGTTCAACAGCGCATTCTCCAGCTGGGGCCCATCGACCTGCACCGCGGCACCGCCATCGTCGAAAGCGGTGCTGATGGCGATCGAAGGCCCCAGCGAGCGCGTGATGATCTCCATCATCCCGAGCACCATCTGCTCCACCACCACGCCAGTGGGGGCGAGGGTCTGCCGCCGCGAGAACGCCAGCAGTCTCTGGGTCAGCGCCGCGGCGCGGTCGGCACCGGAACGCGCCATTTCCACGTAACGGCCCAGGTCGTCGATACGTCCCTGCGCGACCCGCATTTCCAGCAGTTCCAGTCCCATTGACACCGACGTCAGCAGATTGTTGAAATCATGCGCGATGCCGCCGGTGAGCTGGCCGACCGCTTCCATTTTCTGGCTCTGCCGCAGCTTTTCTTCGGTCATCAACAACTCGGCACTGCGCTCGCGCACGCGCTCTTCCAGGGTGACCGTCAGCTGCTGCAGCCGCTCTTCGGCCTCGCGTTTCCCGGTTATGTCCGTCGCCGTGCCGAACCATTCGCTGACCGCCCCGTCCGCATCCAACATGGGGACCACGCGCATCAGCACCCAGCGATGGCTGCCGTTGCGCAGCGGCGTGCGGTGCTGGATCTCGAACGGCTTCTTCTGCCGGTCCGCCTCGGCGATGGCGGCATCCACCATGGCGCGGTCATCAGGATGTACGAAGGCTTCCCGCCAGTTCCAATCCGGCGGCAACAATTGCGCGGTATCGCCCTGGCGCAGGATCTGCCGGCGCTCGCGCCAGTCCGCCGACAGCGCATACAGTACCTGCGAAGAGGCAGCCACCAGCGCGCCAAGCCGCCGCTCGCTGGCAGCAAGGGCATCGACCGCAGCCCGCTCCAGGGTGCGGTCGCGCAGCACGATGACGAAGCCGATCGCAGTGCCCTCCTCGTCGCGCAGCAGGGTCAGTGCGCCCTGCGCCCAGAAGGTTTCGCCGGTCTTCCGCAGCAAGGGGCGCTCGCCGGACAGCCCGCCTTCGGCCAGCGCCACCTTCATCCCGTGCTGGAACCGGCCTGCCCGGCGATCCTTCTCCAGGTAGAAGCGCTCGGGGGTCTGCCCCAGCATCTCCGCTTCGGTCCAGCCCAGCGTATGCCGTGCACCTTCGTTCCACAGTGTGATGCGCCCTTCCAGGTCCATGGCGAAGATGGCGTAGTCCATCGCACTGTCCATGATCTGCCGGTGCCGCGCCTCGCTGCGCCTGAGCCTGCGCTGCAACGCCACCTGCGAGGTGACATCCAGGCCCTGCACGAACACGCCGATCGACTGGCCCGCCTCGTCCTTGACCGGCTGGAACACGATGTCCAGCTTGCGCGGCTCGGCCGTGCCGCCATCGGCAGCGACCGGGTCATAGGTGACCTCCGTGCCGATGTATGTCTCCCCGCTGCGGTACACCTGGTCCAGCAGCGGCAGGTAGCCCTGGTCGATGACTTCCGGGATCGCATCGGCCAGCCGCTGGCCGATCACCGGCCGATTCCCGACCATCTCGGCGTATCGCGGATTGGCCAGCTCCACCCGGTGCTCCGGCCCACTCAGGAAGGCCATGAACATCGGTGATTTCTCGAACAGCGCGATCAGCCGCTCGTTCTCATGGGCCAGCCGCCGCTGCGCCACGATGGCCTGGGTGACTTCGCGGGTCACGCAGAACACGCCGCCGATGCTGCCATCCTCACGATGGATCGGCGAGAACGAGAAGGTCCACCAGGTCTCCTCTTCGACGCCATAACGGTTCATCCGTACCGGCATATCGACATACCGCGATGATCCGCCGGCCAGGGCCTGTTCCACCGGCCCCTTCACTGCATCCCAGGCGTCCGCCCACAGCGTGCGCAGCGGCGCGCCCATCGCCTGTTCCAGCCGCGGGCCGAGGATCGGGCTGTAGGCATCGTTGAACAGGAACACCAACTCATCGCCCCACACCAGGTACATGCTCTCCGGACTGGCCAGCATCAGGCTGGTGGCATGCCGCAGCGCGAGTGGCCAGCCATCCGGATGGCCAAGCGGACCAGCGTGCCAGTCATGACAGCGCACGCGATCGGCCGCCTCCCCGACAGTGAAGGGGAATCCGCGTTGGGCCTTGCCCAGGTAGGGGGAAGTCGACAAGACTGCGCACGCCAGGACCAGGAAAGCGGGCAATCTAATGCAGAAGTGGCGGCGACAGTGTCAACGCGCTCCCTTGTGGGGCCTTGCATGAGCATCGAATTCACGCTGCACGGCAGCGTTATTCTCGATATTCCCTCGCTCTACGCCGAGCTCAACCGCGTGTTCATGGCAGACGAGGACTGGGCGCTCGGCAACAGCCTGGACGCGCTGGATGACCTGCTGTATGGCGGCTATGGCGCACTGCAAGGCCACAAGGCAGTGACGGTGGTCTGGCAGGACATGGAAACCAGCCGCGCCGCGCTCGGCGTGGCAGCCACCACAGCCTGGCTCCAGCACAAGCTCGACCAGCCAGGGCGTTTCAACAGCGCATCCCTGCAGGCACAGCTGCTCGCCCTGCAGCAAGGCCACGGCCAGACCTACTTCGACATCATGCTGGACATCTTCGCCAGCCACCCGCATATCCACCTGCAGCCCGCATAACCGATGATGGCGCCGAGCCATGCGCAGCGGTTCTGCGCTGGCCGTGGCAGCGCCGAGCCATGCTCGGCGGATGCCTCAGGTGGCGACCAAGGTCGCCACTACGGTGCGGACTTGCCCGGCAGCAGATAGCGCAACCCCAGCGTGAAACCACGTGGTGCGATGCTCAGGTGGTCCTCGTCGTTCAACACATCCAGCCGCATCACCAGCGAGGGATAGCCGCGGCTGCGCAGCGTGCGCTCCATGCGGCGCGCATCCTCCACCATGTCATCGTCCTGCAGGTAACGCGGATCGCCGACCCGCTTCGCCTCGTATTCGCCGATGTAGAAGTACACCTTGGCCGGTATGTCCTTCAGGGTTGCCGAGGACGCCTGTTCCATGCGCTCCATCACGTGCTGGTCGAACCAGTACGACGGGCTGCCCAGCACATAGCCGGCAAACAGCGATGGCTCGCTCAGCAGGATCTGCGTGCCCAGCAGTGCGCCGTAGGAATGGCCCAGGAACAGGCGCTGCGTCTCATCGGTGCGCAAGCGCCTGGCCACGAACGGCAGCACCTGGTCGCGCAGGTAAGCGGCGTGAGCCGCCCCGCCGCCATGCACCGCATCGGCCGGCGCTCCGTCTGCGCCGTTGACGGTAGGGGTGTAGTCGCGGCGGCGGCTCGGCATGCCTTCCTCACCCACTGCGTAGGACACCCCGACCAGGATGAACTCCTGCACCGAACTGCCCAGCCGGCGGCCAACCTGGCGTAGTACCGGGAAGGCATAGTCGGCATCGGTGACATACAGCACCGGGTAGCGGCGCGCAGGCTCCTTCTCATACGAAGCAGGCAGCTGCACGAACACCTGGTAATCGCGTCCGGAGGCGGGATCCGGCACGTCCCATACCTGGCTTCCGATGATTTCGTACGGTTGGCCGTGTCCGCGCTGTGCAGGGGCGCGCTCGCCCGCGCTTGCACTGCCCACCAGCAGCACGGCGAACAGACTCGATACCAGCAGGCGCATCATTCCAGCTCCCCGATGAGCTCAAGCACCGGCGCAGCAGACATGTCGTTCGGGTTGGTGCCCGGCGCCCCCTGGGGCACGTCCATGCCGCGGCTGCGGTAGAACTCCACCCAGTACGGCGCCACTTCTCCCGTCTGCAGGTTCTTGAAGTTCATCGGCTGGGTGGCGAATACCTGTTGCGCACGGAACGCACGTTCGATGAAATCCGAGCAGTAGTAGCTGTTCTCATCCTGCACGTAGGTGTCGTTGTAGGGTTTGCCCAGCAGGGTGCGCGCCTTGGCGATGGCCGCCGGAATGGCCGCACGCTGTTCGCCCTTCAGGCGGTACAGCACCACGTGGCGGTGCTTGGCACGGGCATCATCGAGGAAGCTTTCCAGCGTCTGTTCGCGCGATCCCTTTTCATCGGCATGCAGCACGACCGCGCCGCCGGCTTGGCGTGCGATCAGTGCGACGTGGTCGTAGCTCAGGGTACCTGGCTTGCCGGTCGCATCATTGATCGCACCGCTCAGGCCGGTGGTGGCGGCGGTGACGAACAGCAGGTCCCCGTTCTGTGGCTGGGGCGGCGCGGCCTGCGCCGGCAGCAGCGGTGCAAACAACAAGGCAAGGCATAGCAGGGCGACTCTCATGGACGATCACACGGCAGGACAAGACCGTGATGATGCCATGCCACTTGTGCCGCGGGAGGGCCCGCAGTGCGCCCTGCACGCAGCCGGCACGGCCGTTTGCCGATGATGTAGCCCCCCACCCGTCTGCCCTGCCATGGCCAAGCCCTCCGGTTCCCGTCTCGTCATCTACGCCGCCCTCGCCGGCAACCTCGCCATCGCCATCGCCAAGTTCATCGCCGCCGGCCTGTCCGGCAGCTCGGCCATGGTCAGCGAAGGCGTGCATTCGCTGGTGGACACCATCAACGAGCTGCTGTTGCTGTACGGCCTGCGCCGCGCCGAACGCAAACCCGATGCAACGCATCCGTTCGGCCATGGCCGCGAGCTGCACTTCTGGAGTTTCATCGTCGCCCTGCTGGTGTTCGCCGCCGGCGCCATCGTGTCCGGCTACCAGGGCGTGCAGCACATCCTGCACCCGGAGCCGGCCACCAACCACCTGGTGAGCTACATCGTGCTCGGTGTTTCGATGGTGTTCGAAGGCACTTCGTGGTGGATCGCGCTGCGCGAATTCCGCGCTACCAAGGGCCACATGGGCTACTTCGAAGCCTTCCGGCGCAGCAAGGACCCCACCACCTTCACGGTACTGCTGGAAGACAGCGCGGCGCTGCTCGGGCTGGGCTTTGCGATGGTCGGCCTGCTCGCCGCACAGCTGCTGGACATGCCGGTGCTGGATGGCGTGGCGTCGCTGTGCATTGCCGCCGTGCTGGCTGCCACCGCCTTCCTGCTGGCCCGCGAAACCAAGGGCCTTCTCGTTGGCGAGGCCGCACACCCGCATGTGGCCGAGCGCATCCTGGAAGTAGCCGGCGCCGATCCGGACGTGCGCCGTGCCAACGGCCTGAGCACCATGCAGATGGGACCCAACCAGGTCGTTGCGATGCTCAGTGCAGAGTTCGAAGACGACCGCACCACGCCGCAGATCGAGGAATGCATCACCCGCATCGAGCAGGCGGTGAAGCGCGAGTATCCCGAGCTGACGGCTTTGTTCATCAAACCGCAGACGCCGGAGGTCTATCGGGCGCGTCGGGCGGCGATGCTCGCCGGGCCCGTGGCGGAGGGCTGACGACCGCTTGCCCGGCGATGCCTGGAGTTGACCACTCGGTTCCAGAGCGCCTGCGGCGCCTGTCCGGGCATGCTAGTGCGGCGCTTTGCCGGGCGAGCCGAAGAACACGCGTGCACAGGCCATCCCTGCTACCCCACCACACGCTACGCCCAGAAAAAGGGTCTCGGCAAGGTCGGCCGCGAGGAACCAGATCAGTGACTGAACGCCCCCGATCGCGAAACATGTCCACAGCGCGGGCCACCCTGCCAGCCACGGTGCGAGCGCCCCTACCGTCACTGCACTGGTCAGCGCAGGGGCAGCGCCCACCACGTAGGAGAGCAACGACAGGGGCACCAGCACCAGGATGTTCTTGAACTCGCCGTCAATAACCAGCGCACCCAGCGCGAAGGGCAGCAGGCCGAGGGGCGGGCCAAGAATGCCGAACACAGCCATGGCGCGCAGCTGGTCCCATGCGCAATCCCAGATGGCAATACGCACCTCCCCATCCGATCTGGCAAAGTCCGCGACGCGGAAAACGGTGGCCAGCAGGGGCAGTGTCAGCAAAGCCAACAGGTAACCAAGGTGCATCTGTGCTTCGCGCTCGAGCATTGGGGACGGGCAAACTTATACGCTCCGGGAAGGTCGCCGACAACGGCGCCGGGTAGCGGCATCCCGGACTTTGGCTGCCTCCCCTACAATGGTCCATCCGCGGCCGCCCCATGCCCGCACCCGCCTCAAGATGGACCCCGCGTGACCGAGAAACAGCCCGAACACACCCCCCTGATGAAGCAGTTCTTCGCCGCCAAGTCCGAGTTCCCGGACCTGCTGCTGTTCTTCCGCATGGGCGATTTCTACGAGCTGTTCTACGACGACGCACGCAAGGCCGCGCGGCTGCTGGACATCACCCTGACCCAGCGCGGCAGCTCTGGCGGTGCCCCGATCCCGATGGCCGGCGTGCCGGTGCATGCCTACGAAGGCTACCTGGCCCGGCTCGTGGCTCTGGGCGAATCGGTGGCGATCTGCGAACAGATCGGCGACCCCGCCTTGGCCAAGGGCCTGGTGGAACGCAAGGTGGTGCGCATCGTCACCCCCGGCACCGTCACCGACGAAGCCTTGCTGGACGAGCGCCGCGACACCCTGCTGATGGCGCTTTCGCGCAGCAGGTCCGGCTACGGGCTGGCGTGGGCCGACCTGGCCGGCGGGCGCTTCCTGGTCAATGAAGTGGACACCGATGACGCGCTGGAAGCCGAGCTCGCCCGGTTGGAACCGGCCGAACTGCTGGTCCCCGACGAAGAGAACTGGCCGGAATTCCTGCGCCAGCGCAAGGGCGTGCGCCTGCGTGCGCCGTGGCTGTTCGACGCCGACAGTGGCCGCCGCCAGCTGCTCGCGTTCTTCAAGCTGCATGACCTCAGTGGATTCGGCATCGATGACAAACCACGTGCCACCGGTGCCGCCGGTGCGCTGCTGGGCTACGTCGAAGAAACCCAGAAGCAGCGCCTGCCGCACCTGACATCCATCGCGATGGAAAACGCGGGCGAAGCGATCGCGATGAATGCCGCCACGCGCCGCCACCTGGAGCTGGATACCCGCGTCGATGGAGATACCCGCAACACGCTGCTCGGCGTGCTGGACAGCACCGTCACCCCGATGGGCGGACGCCTGCTGCGGCGCTGGCTGCACCGGCCGCTGCGCCTGCGCGAGGTACTCGTACAGCGCCACCATGCCGTGGAAACACTGATCGACCGCGGCGCGGATGCGGATATCCGTGAACAGTTCCGGCGCCTGGGCGACCTGGAACGCATCCTGACCCGCGTGGCGCTGCGCTCGGCGCGCCCCCGCGATTTCTCCACACTGCGCGATGGCCTGGGCCTGCTGCCGGCGGTGCGCGAGGTGCTCGCCCCGCTGGATTCGCCGCGCCTGCAGGCGCTGCATCAGCTGCTCGGCGAGCACGACGACTGCGCGCGCCTGCTGGCCAGCGCCATCGCCGACATGCCACCGCTCAAACTCAGCGACGGTGGCGTGCTGGCGGATGGCTTCGATGAAGAACTGGATGAACTACGCCGGCTGTCCACGCATGCCGACCAGTTCCTGATCGACCTGGAACAGCGCGAACGCGAAAGCAGCGGCATCGCCACGCTGAAGGTCGGCTACAACCGCGTCCACGGCTATTACATCGAAATCAGCAAGGGCCAGTCCGACCGCGCCCCGGTGCACTACACCCGCCGCCAGACGCTGACCAATGCCGAACGCTACATCACCGAAGAACTGAAGAGTTTCGAAGACAAAGTGCTGTCCGCGCGCGACCGCTCGCTGTCGCGCGAGAAGCAGCTTTACGAGCAGCTGCTGGACACGCTGGGCGACTGCCTGGAGCCGCTGAAGCAGTGCGCCGGCGCGCTGAGCGAACTGGATGTGCTGGCCGGTTTCGCCGAACGCGCGCAGGCGCTGGACTGGTCGCGGCCAGAGCTGGAAACCGCGCCCTGCCTGAAGATCGAACGCGGCCGCCACCCCGTGGTGGAAGCGGTGCGCGACCAGCCGTTCGAACCCAACGACCTGGACCTGCACCCGGACCGCCGCATGCTGGTGATCACCGGCCCGAACATGGGCGGCAAGTCCACGTACATGCGGCAGAACGCACTGATCGTGCTGCTGGCGCATATCGGCAGCTTCGTGCCCGCCAGCCGGGCGGTGATCGGCCCGATCGACCGCATCCTGACCCGCATCGGCGCCGGCGACGATCTGGCGCGCGGGCAGTCCACCTTCATGGTGGAAATGGCCGAGACCAGCTACATCCTGCACCACGCGACCGAGCACTCGCTGGTACTGATGGATGAGATCGGTCGCGGTACGTCGACCTACGATGGCTTGGCGCTGGCCGACGCGGTGGCGCGTCATCTGGCATGGCAGAACCGCTGTTACACCTTGTTTGCCACGCACTATTTCGAGCTGACCGCACTGGCCGGCGAACAGCACGAAGGTGGCCGCAGCGGGATCGCCAACGTGCATCTGGACGCGGTGGAACACACCGACCAGAACGGCGGCGAGCGGCTGGTGTTCATGCATGCAGTGAAGGATGGCCCGGCCAACCGCAGCTTCGGCCTGCAGGTAGCCGCACTGGCCGGGTTGCCGCGCGCGACGGTGGCGCAGGCACGACGTCGGCTGGCCGAGCTGGAACAGCGTGGCGGTGAAACCCAGTCGGCGGCCGTTGCGCCGCAGGCGCTGGATGCGCCGCAGCAGTTCGGATTGTTTGCCGCCCACAACACCGCCGCACTGGATGCCTTGGCGGCGGTGGACCCGGATGAACTGACGCCGCGGCAGGCGTTGGAAGCACTGTATCGGTTGAAGGCGCTGATCTGATTCTGCACGGCCCGCTGCGCTCGCCGACCATGGGTCGGCGCTACCGGGCCGGGCTCAACGCTGGCCCAACAGCAATCACGCGTGTCGCATCTGCTGCTTGTCTGCCATCGCGCAGCTTTCGATCCTGTGGCCTTGCCCGCCGCTGGTTCGTCCATGTCCTATCCCAAACCGCGCCATGACAACGCCATCGATGGCATGCGTGCCATCGCCGTGCTGGCGGTGGTCATTTTCCACGTCGATGCGTCCCTGCTGCCCGGGGGCTTCAGTGGCGTGGACCTGTTCTTCGTGGTGTCCGGCTTCGTCATAAGCCAGTCGCTGGCATCGCGTCCGCACGCCCACGCCGTCCCCTACCTGCTGGACTTCTACCGTCGCCGGGTACTCCGCCTCCTCCCCGCGCTGCTGCTGGTGCTGCTGTTCACCTTCCTGTTGTCCGCCCTGCTGATGCCGCGTGCGTGGCGTAACGAGCAGTTCGACCAGACCGGGCTGGGCGCGCTGTTCGGGGTCGCCAACTTCGTGCTGGCGTGGCAGCAGGGGGACTACTTCTCTCCGGGTGCAGACCTCAATCCGTTCCTGCATACCTGGACACTGGGCGTGGAGGAACAGTTCTACCTGCTGTTTCCGCTGCTGTTCCTGGTGTGGCTGCGGGCACGGCAATCGCGGCCATGGGTAAACGCGATCCTGCCGCTGCTGGCGCTGGCATCGCTGCTGTTGGCCGCCTGGCAGACCAAGGCCGCGCCCATCAGCGCGTTCTATCTGTTGCCAGCACGCCTGTGGGAACTGGCCGCTGGCGCGCTGCTGTATCAATGCATCGCCACCCGCACGCTGGCGCCGCACTGGCAAGGCTGGGCGGTGCCGGGGCTGCTGCTGGTGGTGGTCGGGTTCCTGTTCGCCGGGGATCAGCCGGTGCCGTTCCCCGGCGCCATCGCCACCGTGGTCGGCACGGTGATGCTGCTTGGCGCTGCGGCATCGGCCAACGGCGCGCCACGACCGCATGTCCTGCTGCGCGGCCTGCAATGGGCTCCGCTGGTGTATCTGGGAAGGTTGTCGTATTCGCTGTATCTGTGGCACTGGCCATTGCTGGTCCTGCTGCGCTGGACCTACGGCATGCAGGGCATCGCTTTGTGGGCCTACCCCGTCATGCTGCTGGCGCTGGCCAGCGCGTCGTATCACTGGGTGGAACGCCCCCTGCGCAATGCTCGCGCTGGTCGCCGCTGGCACCCCGGCAAACTGCTGCTCTGCGCCATGGCCGGGCTGGGCGTTTCCACTGCAGGTGCATGGACCATCCTCCAGTACACCGACAGCCTGTCATTGAGCGCCACGCGCGATGGCTACGCCTGGAGGGCACAACGGCAACCCGCCTGGATGCCGGTCGAGCCGATCGATGCACCTGCACTTGCGGGCCGCCGTCTGTTCGTCGCCGGGGATTCGCACGCGGCGGCCTATCGCAACATGGTGACGATTGCGGCGCGACAGTTCGACCTTGAGCTGCACATTGAAGAGCGCGGTGGTTGCAGCATCGTCAACCTGCTGCGGGCCAGCAGCGTGGACTGCGCGCCTTACGTGGGTCGCGTCCTGCAGAAGATCGAAGATGAGGCGCGGCCCGGAGACATCGTACTGCTGGCGTCGCTGCGCATGCAGGAACTGCGCGATGCGGACTGGAGCCGTGGCGAAGCAGCAGGCTTCGCTGCCCTGCGCGGCGAGCGCAGTGCGGCCGATACCGCTGCGGCCGAGCGCGACGCCGATGCCGTGCTGCAGCGATTGCAGGCGCTCAACGTGCAGGTGATCATCGATGCACCGATGCCGGTGTTCCGCTCGGCCGCCTACCGATGCTCCGATGCCTTCAACCGGATGAACCCGGCCTGCGCCGGCGGACTCAGCGTGCCGCGTGCGGAGATGGAGGCCCTGCGCGCGCCGCAGCTGGCGATGCTTCAACGTCTGTCGGCACGCTATCCGGCGCTGCACGTCTGGGATCCGATGCCTTTGCTCTGCACGCCGCAGCGCTGCGCGGCAATGGATGGCGACCAACCTCTGTTCTTCGACCAGGATCACCTGAGTGGGCACGGCAACCGCACCCTGCTGCCTGATTTCGACCGGCTGCTGCTGGAAATAGGGGAGCGCACTGCCGACGTCGCGGCTCCGCCTGCTGCTGGCGTGCCCCTGGGCACACCGTGAAGCCTTCGCATCGCTTGGGTGCAGGCGGCGTTATGCTCGGCGGGTTCGACACCCGAGTCGCCCACACCGAGCCGCAGGAGTTCCGCCATGAACACGCAGTCGCTCACCAGCTCCCTCCTCCAGCAGCTGCAGCAGGGTCCGGCCCTGCAGCAGGTGTCCCAGACCCTCGGCGTGGACAGCAACCAGGCCAGCCAGGCGATCCAGTCCGCGCTGCCGCTGCTGCTGGGCGCCCTGGGCAACAACGCCAGCAATCCCCAGGGGGCGCAGTCGCTGCTCAACGCACTGCAGCGTGATCACCTCGGAACCAGCCCGACCGCCGCCAGCGGCGCAGGCGGTTTCGACCTCGGCGGCCTGCTGGGTGCGGTGCTCGGCGGAGCCGGCGGCCAGGCCACCAATGGCGCTGGCATCCTGGGTCATGTATTCGGCAGCCAGAGTCCGCAGGCCGCGCAGCTGCTGGGCCAGAAGACCGGGCTGGACAGCAGCAGGTCCGGCCAGCTGCTGGCCCTGCTTGCCCCGATCGTGATGTCGTTCCTGGCCCAGAAATTTGCCCAGCAGGGCAACGCCGGCCAGCTCAGCCAGGCCCTCGGACAGGAAGCACAGTCATCAGGCATGGCTGGCGGTGGCCTCGGCGCCCTGCTCGATCAGGACGGCGATGGGCAGTTTGGCCTCGGTGATGTCCTGAAAATCGGCGGTGGACTGCTCGGCAAGCGCCCCTGATTGGGCACGACTGTCCAATCGCTCCTAGTTCATAGCTTCTTACTATTGATGAGGTTGAGCGAATCGAATGTACGTTCCCGCGCGCGGTGCTTACCGTGGGATGGGACATCGATTTACGTTCCCTATAAACATTCGCCAGTACACAGGTAGAGACCCATGAATAGCGAAGCGAAGTGCCCGTTCAACCACGCCGTCACCGGTGAAGGCACCACCAACCGGGACTGGTGGCCCAAGCAACTGCGCGTGGACCTGCTCAACCAGCATTCCTCGCGCTCCAATCCGCTGGATCCGCAGTTCGACTACGCCGCCGCGTTCAAGGGCCTGGACTACCAGGCGCTGAAGAATGACCTGAAAGCGTTGATGACCGATTCGCAGGACTGGTGGCCGGCCGACTTCGGGCACTACGGTGGCCTGTTCGTGCGCATGGCCTGGCACAGCGCGGGCACCTATCGCATCGGCGATGGTCGCGGCGGTGGCGGCCGTGGGCAGCAGCGCTTCGCCCCGCTCAACAGCTGGCCGGACAACGTCAGCCTGGACAAGGCACGACGCCTGTTGTGGCCGATCAAGCAGAAGTACGGACAGGCTGTTTCCTGGTCGGACCTGCTGATCCTCACCGGCAATGTCGCGCTGGAATCGATGGGCTTCAAGACGCTCGGCTTTGCCGGCGGTCGCCCGGATACCTGGGAACCGGACCAGGACGTGTACTGGGGCCGCGAGACCACCTGGCTCGGCGGCGACGAGCGCTACAAGCACGGTTCGGAAGGCGTGGAGAAGGCCGGCGGCGTGCTGGTATCCGATGACGATGCCGACGGCGACGTGCATTCGCGCAAGCTGGAAAACCCGTTGGCCGCCGTGCAGATGGGGCTGATCTACGTGAACCCCGAAGGCCCGGACGGCAACCCCGATCCGTTGCTGGCCGCCTTCGACATCCGCGACACCTTCGGCCGCATGGCGATGGACGACGAGGAAACCGTTGCGCTGATCGCCGGTGGCCACAGCTTCGGCAAGACCCACGGTGCCGGCCCGGCGGACAACGTCGGTCCGGAACCGGAGGCCGATGGACTGGAACGCCAAGGCCTGGGCTGGAGCAACCGCTTCGGCAGCGGCAAGGGCGGGGACACCATCACCAGCGGCCTGGAAGTCACCTGGACGCGCACCCCGGCGCAGTGGAGCCACGACTTCTTCGAGCTGCTGTTCAAGCACGAGTGGGAACTGACCAAGAGCCCGGCGGGCGCCCACCAGTGGGTGGCCAAGGATGCCGAGGCGGTGATTCCCGATGCACACGATGCATCGAAGAAGCACCGTCCGACCATGCTGACCACCGATCTGTCGCTGCGTTTCGATCCGGCCTACGAAAAGATCTCGCGCCGCTTCCTGGCCGATCCGCAGGCCTTCGCCGATGCCTTCGCACGCGCCTGGTTCAAGCTGACCCATCGCGACATGGGCCCGCGTGCCCGTTACCTCGGCCCGGAAATCCCGGCCGAAACCTTCATCTGGCAGGACCCGGTGCCCCAAGCCACGCATCCACTGGTGGACGCCAGGGACGTGGCCGCGCTGAAGCAGAAGATCGCCACCAGCGGGCTGGGCGTGGCCGAACTGGTGTCCACCGCGTGGGCATCGGCATCGACCTTCCGTGGCGGTGACAAGCGCGGTGGCGCCAATGGGGCACGCGTGCGCCTGGCCCCGCAGAAGGACTGGGCGGTCAACCAGCCGCAGCAGCTGGCCAAGGTGCTGGCCACGCTGGAGAACGTGCAGGCCGACTTCAACGGTGCCGGTGGCGCCCAGGTTTCACTGGCTGACCTGATCGTGCTGGCCGGTGGCGTGGGCATCGAGCAGGCGGCAAAGGCCGCTGGGCATGACATCAGCGTGCCGTTCACTCCAGGCCGTACCGATGCCAGCCAGGAACAGACCGATGTGGAGTCCTTCGCGGTGATGGAGCCGGCAGCCGATGGCTTCCGCAATTACCTCAAGGGACGCTACAGCGTCCCGGCCGAAGCGCTGCTGATCGACAAGGCCCAGCAGCTGACCCTGACCGCACCGGAAATGACCGCACTGGTCGGCGGCCTGCGCGTGCTGGGCGCCAATGTGGACGGTGGCAAGCACGGCGTGCTGACCCATCGTGTCGGCACGCTGAGCAACGACTTCTTCGTCAACCTGCTGGACATGGGCACGCAGTGGAAGGCCGCCGGCGATGGCTACGAAGGCAGCAGCCGCAACGGCGTGGCCACGCGCTGGACCGCCAGCCGTGCGGACCTGGTGTTCGGATCGAACTCGGTGCTGCGCGCGGTGGCCGAGGTGTATGCCAGTGCCGATGGCCAGAAGAAGTTCGTGCAGGACTTCGTCGCCGCCTGGACGCGGGTGATGGAACTGGACCGCTACGACCTGCACGGCTGAAGTCGCAGCCCCTCACCCGGGCGGCATGGACCGACCCGGGTGGGTGATTGATTTCGGTGGGTGACGACCGTTGGTCGTCACCGCCTTCCACCCCAGACTCAAAGCGCGTCCAGGTCCCCCAACGCGCGGATCAGCTTTCGCGCCCGCTTGTCCGGCTTGTGCTCCGGCGCCTTGTACCCATCACGCGCCGCGATCCGCAATGCACGCTGCTCTGCACGACGTGCCTTGGATGCGTCTGTTTCCGCATACAGCTGCTGGGCCACCGGCGCCGGACCGCGCTGGTCGCTCAACGCGGCCACCGTGATTTCGAACTGCTCTTCGCCGCGCTCGATGCTCAGCTGCTCGCCGACCCGCACCGCGCGCGAGGACTTCGGCCGCTGGCCAGCTACGGTCACCTTTCCGGTTTCAACGGCCTGTTTGGCCAGGCTCCGGGTCTTGAAGAATCGTGCCGCCCACAACCAGATATCCAGGCGGACACTGGGCTGCGGCAGGGAAAACTCGGTCATCGACAGGGGTTGCTCCGCGGGCTCGTTCAAGGAGATGCTGCTCAGGACATGCGGCCTTCCCTGCGGCAATCAAGCTTCCCCCGGCTGCCTGCTGCGCCCCTCGGTGAATGATTCACCGGCACATCCCGCAGACTTGCCAGATGCTAGTGTTCGCGCACGCCCGCTCGATCTCCAACCCATGGCAAAAGCGCCGCTCGACCTCACATCCGGCCCCATCGGGCGCAACCTGCTGCTGTTCTCCCTGCCAATCCTGGCGGGCAACATCGCGCAGTCGCTGAATGGCTCGGTGAATGCGGTCTGGGTCGGGCGGTTCCTCGGCGAAGCGGCACTGACCGCCACGGCCAACGCCAACAACATCATGTTCTTCCTGATCGGCTCGGTGTTCGGCATCGGGATGGCCTCCACCATCCTGATCGGCCAGGCGATGGGCGCCAAGGACATCGGCCAGGCGCGCCGGGTCATGGGTACCAGCGCGACCTTCTTCATCGGCTTGTCGGTGGTGATCGCGGTGGCCGGCTGGTTCCTGGCGCATCCCCTGCTGGCGGCAATGGGCACGCCCGCCGCGTCGTTGCCACTGGCCGAGGCCTACCTGAAGGTGATCTTCCTGGCGATGCCGACGCTGTACGCGTTCGCGTTCCTCAGCGCGGCGATGCGCGGCGCAGGCGATTCGCGCACGCCGTTCCGCTTCCTGCTGGTTTCCGTCGCGTTGGACATCGTATTCAACCCGCTGCTGATCTTCGGCCTCGGGCCGCTGCCGGAGCTGGGCATCGCCGGTGCCGCATGGGCCACGTTGATCGCGCAGACACTCTCGCTGGTTGCGCTGCTGCTGTACATGCGCCACAAGCGCCACGTGCTGTGGCTGGGGCGCAGGGACATGGCGCTGTTCAAAGTGGACCTGCCGATCCTGAAGGCGCTGGTCGTGAAGGGCGTGCCGATGGGCCTGCAGATGGTGCTGATCTCGCTGTCGATGATCATGCTGATGACCATGGTCAACCAGTACGGCACCGATACCGCAGCCGCCTACGGCGCATCGCTGCAGTTGTGGACCTACGTGCAGATGCCGGCGATGGCGATCGGTGCGGCATGTTCGTCGATGGCCGCGCAGAATGTCGGTGCGCAGCTGTGGGGCCGCGTACGCGCCACCGCGCGCCAGGGCGTGTTGTTCAATTTCCTGCTGACCGGCGTGCTGATCGCCCCGTTGATCCTGCTGGACCGCTACACGCTGGCACTGTTCCTGCCCGATGGCAGTCAGGCGCTGCAGGCGGCCCGGCACCTCAACCACATCGCGGTGTGGTCGTTCCTGTTCTTCGGTGTCAGCTTCGTTATTTCCGGCGTGGTGCGCTCCACCGGCGCGGTGCTGGCGCCGCTGCTGATCCTGGCCGGGTCGCTGTGGGGCGTGCGGGTGCCCTTCGCCGAACTGCTGCAGCCGTACCTGGGCGTGGACGCGATCTGGTGGAGTTTTCCGGCCAGCTCACTGGTGTCGATGCTGCTGTCGCTGGCGTATTACCGCTGGGGCGGATGGCGCAAGGCCAGGATGCTGGACAGCCCCGCGCATGGTACGCCGGCCGAAGTCCCGGCCAGTCCGCCATCGCCGGTGGCCGACCCGGATGCCGCGTTGGAAATCGCCGCGCCTGCGGCCGCCTCGCCCGCCACGCCACCGCGCTGAGGCCGCCCGCGCAGGGCCCGCTGCGCTCGCCGACCATGGGTCGGCGCTACCCAGCGCCCGGTAGCGCCGAGCCGTGCTCGGCGGAATCTCTCCGCTGCGGTCCGCTGCGCTCGCCGACCGTGGGTCGGCGCTACCCAGCGCCCGGTAGCGCCGAGCCGCGCTCGGCGGAATCTCTCCGCTGCGGTCCGCTGCGCTCGCCGACCATGGGTCGGCGCTACCCAGCGCCCGGTAGCGCCGAGCCGTGCTCGGCGGAATCGCTCCGCTGCGGTCCGCTGCGCTCGCCGACCATGGGTCGGCGCTACCCAGCGCCCGGTAGCGCCGAGCCGTGCTCGGCGGAATCTCTCCGCTGCGGCCCGCTGCGCTCGCCGGCCATGGGTCGGCGCTACCCAGCGCCCGGTAGCGCCGAGCCGTGCTCGGCGGAATCTCTCCGCTGCGGTCCGCTGCGCTCGCCGGCCATGGGTCGGCGCGACCCAGCGCCCGGTAGCGCCGAGCCGTGCTCGGCGGAATCTCTCCGCTGCGGTCCGCTGCGCTCGCCGACCGTGGGTCGGCGCGACCCTGTGCCCGGTAGCGCCGAGCCGTGCTCGGCGGAATCTCTCCGCTGCGGTCCGCTGCGCTCGCCGACCGTGGGTCGGCGCTACCGGGTGTCGCGGACCTTGCCTCAGGCCGCGATGTCTTTCCACAGTGGCAGGCCCAAGCGCTGCCGCTGGTAGCGCAGCATCACCGCCATCAGCACGCCGAAGGCCAAACCGGCCAACACGGCCGTGGTCACCATCCCCAGCCCGGTCATGCCGCTACTGCGCCACAGCATCAGCCACATCACCGTGCCCCAGCCGATGCCGAACCATGCACCGGTGGTCAGCACGTTGGTGGCGAAACCGGTGAGGATCGGTGGGGCGACGCCCCAGCCCAGCCGCCAGAACAGGCGGTACAGCGGCGGCGCGGACATCGAACGCTTCACGCCAGCGGCGTCCAGCTGCTGCAGCGCGCGGCGCACCTGCGGCGGATAGCGCTCGGGAATTGGGGGAGTAGACGTATTCATCCCCGGAACATAGCCGCTGCGCGGACCCGAACGCAAACGGCCGCCCGAAGGCGGCCGTTGCGGCGACAACCGGAGTTGTCGGCAGGTATTACTGGGCAGCCTTGGCAGCCAGGCGCGCGGCCTTGGCCTGCGCAGCAGCAGCCAGATCTTCCTTGATGCGGGCAGCCTTGCCTTCCAGGCCACGCAGGTAGTACAGCTTGCCGGCGCGGACCTTACCACGACGCTTCACTTCGACCGAGTCGATGATGGCGCTGTGGGTCTGGAAGACGCGCTCGACGCCGTAGCCGTGCGAGATCTTGCGCACGGTGAAGGCCGAGTTCAGGCCGCCGTTCTTGGTCGCGATCACAACGCCTTCGTAGGCCTGGACGCGCTCACGGTTGCCTTCCTTCACCTTCACGTTCACGACGATGGTGTCGCCCTGGCTGAACTTCGGCAGTTCGCGGGTGATCTGGGCGGCTTCGAAGTCCGCGAGAATGGTTTTGTTCAGCTTGCTCATGGGTTACACCGATTCATATGTTCGGGTGGGCGTGTCATTCGACAGCGTGGGCTCATGCGGTCACTGGACTGTGCCGCACGTTTGTTATGTATGGAGCACATCGACCAGTACGGGCGATGGTAATTCGCAATCATAGCCCAATACGGGCCGCCCTTGCTAGGGGTTCTTGTCGCTTTCCAATCCGTCCCGGCCCTGTGCCAGCAGCTTGCGGTCGGCCTTGTTCAACGTGGACTCGTCCAGTAATTCGGGCCGCCGCTGCCAGGTCCGCAGCAGCGACTGCTGCCTGCGCCAGGCGGCGATGGCGGCATGGTTGCCCGAGCGCAGCACATCCGGGACGTCGCCCAGCGGATGCTGGGCCGGCTGGCTGAAATGCGGGCAGTCGAGCAGCCCCAGTTCACCTTCGAAGCTGTCCTGGGCGGCGGATTCGGCGTCATTCAACGCGCCCTCCTGCAACCTGGCCACGGCGTCGATGATCACCGCCGCCCCCAGTTCGCCGCCGGACAGCACGTAGTCGCCGAGGGAAATCTCCTCGTCGACCGCACTGGCCAGGAACCGTTCGTCGATTCCCTCGTAACGGCCGCAGAGCAGGATCATGCGCGGCAATGCCGCCAGTTCACGCACCTTGGCTTGGGTCAGCGGACGGCCCTGCGGACTCAGGTAGATCACCGGCGCCGGGGTCGGGTCCGCCGCGCGCACCGCGGACAGGCAGGCCTGCAGCGGTTCGATCAGCATCACCATGCCCGGCCCACCACCGAACGGACGATCATCCACCCGACGGTAGTTGCCTTCGGCGTAATCACGCGGATTCCAGCCGTGCAGGCTGAACAACGCTTTTTCCTGCGCCCGGCCGACCACGCCCAGTCCGGCGGACTGGGCAAGGAATTCCGGGAACAGGGTGATGACGTCAAAGCGCATCAGAAGTCCGGATCCCAGTCGACGATGACCAGGTTGGCATCGAAGTCCACGGATTTGACGAACTCCGGCTGCACGAACGGGATCATCCGCTCACGGTCGCCGCGGGTGACCAGCACGTCGTTGGAACCGGTGGAGAACAGGTGCGACACCTGGCCCAGCGATACCCCGTCGACGGTCTTGACGTCCAGGCCTTCCAGGTCGACCCAGTAGTACTCGTCCGGCTTCGGCGGCGGCAGCGAGCTGCGTGCCACGTAGACCTCGGTACCGCGCATGGCCTCGACCACGTCACGGTCATCCACGTCGGGGAACCGGGCGATCAGGTGCTTGCCGGTATCGCGACCGCGGACACCGGAAATCGTGGATTCCTGCCCCGAGGGGCTCACCACGATCCACGGCTGGTAATTGAAAATGGCAGAACGCGGCTCGGTCCAGGACTCGAGCTTAAGTTCGCCGCGCACACCAAAAGCGCCGGCAACCCTGCCCAGCAGGATCCGGCGCTCGATATCTTTCATCTGCGTATGCCAGATGGGCCGCGACGGGCGCGGCCCTTCAAGATCAGGCCGCAGCGGCCTGGGACTTGGACGCTTCCTTGATCAGGTTGCGGACCTTGTCGGTCGGCTGGGCGCCGTTCTTGACCCAATGGTCAACGCGGGCCAGGTCCAGCTCGATGCGCTTCTCGCCACCCTGTGCAACCGGGTTGTAGAAACCGACGCGCTCGATGTTGCGGCCGTCGCGGGCGCTACGGACGTCGGTCACGATGATGTGGTAGAACGGACGCTTCTTGGCGCCGCCGCGGGTCAGTCGAATCTTGACCATGGTGTATTTTCCTATGTAACCCAGTCGCCAGGATGGCGCGGTAAGCCGGCGATTATAGCGGCAGCTTCGGCCCAAGCCAACCCCAGCCTGGGTTTGCGGCCTTCACACCTGCAACGCCTGCCACGGCACCGCGGCCATCACCGCCCTGCCCTGTGCTGCCAGCGCCTCCGATCCGGCCAGCGCGCGGCCGTCAATGGCCCCCAGCGGCCAGATCCCGCTGGCGTTGCAGGCAAACGCCGCCTGGATTCCGTCCAGCTCGGCCGCGGCAACCGCCCTCACCACCTGTGGCCCGTTCCAATGCTGCCGCAGCAGCGCCTCGGCGGTACCGCGCAGCGCCGCCGCCTGCGGCCATACCAGCTGCTGCCCGTCGTGCAGGGCCAGGTTCCAGGTGCTGCCTTCGCTGACCTGGCCCTCCTCGTTCAGGAACAGCGCGTCGTCGAAGCCGGCGGCCATCGCCTCGCGCCGCTGCTGGAACAGGCCGAACGTCCCCACGTGCTTGAACCCCGGCAGTTCGCGCTGATAGCGCACGCTGCACACCGCGCGCGAAGCGCTCAGCCGCACCGGCGCGGACACGGCCACCAGCACGTCCACCGGCACGACGGACAACGGGTCGCGGAAATCGAAGGCACGGGAAAACACCGTCACCCGCAGCGATGCATCCGCCATACCAGCATGCTGCAGCGCCTGCGCCATCCATCGCTGCACCTGGCGCTCATCGAGCATGCTGCCGAACAGCGCCTGCGTTGCATGCGCCAGGCGCTGCAGGTGCAGGTCCAGGCCCTGCACTGCATGGCCGCGTACCTGCAGCGACGTGAAGTGGCCATAATTGACCAAGGCCGCGCCCAACGTCGCCGCATCGGCCGGTTGGCCATTGCAGAACAGCACGCTGCTGCCCGTCACGCTCACAGGCGCGCCTGCGCGTCCTGCCACCAGCGCTGCAGCAGGGCAGCGGCCGGTTCGGCACGCGCCATCCACGCCGACTGCCCCGCCCAGGCCTGCATCGAAGCCAGGGCGTTGTCGCGCGCCGCCTGCGCACGCATCGCCGCGGTCAGCCCGCGCTGCACCGGATAGGGTCGCGGCGGCGGCGCATCGGCTTCGGCGGCCGCACGTACGTAATCGGTGGCCAGCCCGCGTCCCAGCCGGCCGCTGAAGGCACGGGTGGGCCAGGTGTCTTCCGGTTCACTGTTCGCCAGCGCATCGGCCCATGCCGGCGCGATCGCTGCCTCCGGGGTACGCAGGAACGCGGTGCCGATCTGCACCGCGCTGGCGCCCAGGGTCAGTGCGGCGGCGATGCCACGGCCGTCGGCGATGCCGCCTGCGGCGATCACCGGAATATCCAGATGGTCGACCAAGCGCGGCAACAGCGAGAACAGGCCCACCAGCTGGCGCTCGGCCTGCGCCGGATCAAACGCACCGCGGTGTCCGCCGGCTTCGAAGCCCTGCGCCACCACCGCATCGGCACCGGCGGCCTGCGCCTCACGCGCTTCGGCCAGGGTGGTCGCACAGGCGATCCAGGCAATGCCCGCCTGCTTCAATCGCTGCACCTGGCGGTCCTCGAGCACGCCCATGATGGTGGACAGCACGGCCGGTCGTGCGGTCAGCACGGCGTTGAACTGATCGTTGAAATCCGCCGGACCGGCGTCGCCGGCACTGGCCGGCACCTCGGGTCCCCATTGCGCCAGCAGCGCGCGGGTTGCCGCTTCGGCCTGCGCATCGCGCAGCGCAGGCGCATCGGGGATCCACAGATTCACCTGCGCCGGGCCGCTGCTGCGGCTACGGAAGTCATCCATCCAGCGGCCGATATCGGCTGCGGGGGAGAGCACCGCGCCCATCGCGCCCATGCTGCCGGCGGTTGCCAGCGCCGCCGACAGCGGCACCGGACAGGCGCCGGCCATGGGAGCCAGCAGGACCGGCATCTGCAGGTTGAAGCGCTGGCAGAAGCGTTCTACCCGGCCAGCAATTCCATCATCACGCATGCATCGAGCCTCTTCTGACGAGTCCGTGCGGGGCCGGGCGGTATCAGCGGAACGGCAGGCCGCGTCCGCCCATGGCGCCCATCATGCCCTTCATGCTGCGCATCATGCCCTTCATGCCGCCGCCGGCCATCTTGCTCATCATTTTTTCCATCTGCATGTACTGCTTCATCAGCTTGTTGACGTCGGCCGGCTGGGTGCCCGAACCGCGTGCGATGCGGGCACGACGCGAACCATTGAGCAGGCCCGGATTACGCCGTTCCTTCTTGGTCATCGAGCTGATGATGGCGATCATGCGCGGCACTTCCTTGCCCTGGCTGACCTGCGCCTTGAGGTGCTCGGGGATTTGCCCCAGGCCCGGCAGCTTGTCCATCAGCCCGCCGATGCCGCCCATGTTCTGCATCTGCTCCAGCTGGTCGCGCATGTCGTTAAGATCGAACTTCTTGCCCTTGGCGACCTTCTCGGCCAGCTTCTGCGCCTTGTCTTTGTCGACCTGCTGCTCGACCTGCTCCACCAGCGACAGCACGTCGCCCATGTCCAGGATGCGGCTGGCGATACGGTCCGGGTGGAACACATCCAGGCCGTCCGGCTTTTCACTGACGCCGACGAACTTGATCGGCTTGCCGGTGATGTAACGCACGCTCAGCGCGGCACCACCACGGGCATCACCGTCGGTCTTGGTCAACACCACGCCGGTCAGCGGCAACGCATCGCCGAAGGCCTTGGCCGTGTTGGCCGCGTCCTGGCCGGTCATCGCATCGACCACGAACAGCGTTTCGGCCGGATTGACCGCGGCGTGCAGGGCCTTGATCTCGGCCATCATCGCTTCGTCGATGGCCAGGCGGCCGGCGGTATCGACGATCAGCACGTCCACGAAGGACCTGCGTGCGTCATCGATCGCCGCGCGCACGATGGCTTCGGGCTTCTGGTCGGCGCTGGAGGCGAAGAACAGCACGCCCACCTGCTCGGCCAGGGTCTTCAGCTGCTCGATCGCGGCCGGACGGTAAACGTCGGCCGACACCACCATCACCTTCTTCTTGCGCTTTTCCTTCAGGTGCTTGGCCAGCTTGCCCACCGTGGTGGTCTTGCCCGCACCCTGCAGGCCGGCCATCAGGATGATCGCCGGTGCCGGCACGTTGAGGTTCAGGTCGCTGGCTTCAGCGCCCATCACGTTCGTCAGCTCGTCGCGGACGACCTTGATCAACGCCTGGCCGGGGGTCAGCGACTTCAGCACTTCCTGGCCGACCGCGCGCTCCTTGATGCGCTCGATCAGCGCCTGCACCACCGGCAGGGCGACGTCGGCTTCCAGCAGCGCGATGCGCACTTCGCGGGTGGCGTCGCGGATGTTTTCCTCGGTCAGGCGGCCGCGGCCGCGCAGGCGCTCGATGGTGCCGGAAAGGCGCTGGGTCAGGGACTCGAACATGCGATGCAACCTGTCTGGAACGGGGGACAATGAGGCAGACAGTATAGCCGGTCGCCCCGGCGACCCGGGCGCGCGCGATGGGCCGTCGCCACTGCGTTGGGGGTGTGCGAAACTTCCACGATGACAATCGTTCTCATCGCAGCCCTGCTCTACCTGACCGCCACCGCCGCACTGGTGCGCGCGGTCGGCAGCGATGCGCCGCGCCCGGGCCGCGGTTGGCTGGCCGCTGCGGTGCCGGCGCTGCTGCTGCACGCCGGCTACCACGTGCAGGTGGCGCTGCAGAGCGCCGGCGGGCCGGACATGCACTTCTTCGCCGCGCTGTCGCTGGTCGGCCTGGGCATGGCCGGGCTGACCTCGCTGGTGGGCGCGCGCGGCCGCATGGCCGCACTCGGCGTGGTGGTGTTTCCGCTGGCGGCGGTGCTGCTGGGCGCCTACCACGGCTATGGACATGAGCCGAGCAAGGAACTGGGCTGGCGGCTGGCCACCCACGCCTGGCTGGCCCTGCTGTCCTACGCCACGCTGAGCATCGCCGCGCTGCTGGCGATCATGCAGTGGTTGCAGGAACGCGCCCTGCGTCGGCGCGAATTCCGCCCCTGGCTGCGTGCCCTGCCGCCGCTGGCGGACCTGGAATCACTGTTGTTCCGGGTGATCACCGTCGGCTTCTTCCTGCTGACACTGACCCTGGTCACCGGCGTGCTGTTCGTCGATGACCTGCTGGCGCAGAAGCTGGTGCACAAGACCGTGCTCAGCGTGCTGTCGTGGATCGTGTTCGGGGTGCTGCTGATCGGCCGCCGCCGTTACGGCTGGCGCGGCCTGAAGGCCGTGCACTGGACCCTCAGCGCGATGCTGCTGCTGTTGCTGGCGTTCTTCGGCAGCCAGTTCGTGATCGAACTGGTCTTCGGGCATACGACCCGGTGAAGCATCGGGTCGTATGCCCACGCATTCCACCTTATCCCCGCGCCGTTGGCGCGCCCCCTTGAACAACAAGGGGGCTGTTCACCAGCAAGCCTGCGCGCGCACCCGGCCCATCGCCTTACAGGGCCGGTAACGCCGTGCCGGCAGCTTACGCGCCAGCCGCTTCCAGCGCTTCGGACAGGCGCTCCACCGCGATCACTTCCATGCCCTTCACCGTGCCGCCCTTGGGCGCATTGGCCTTGGGCACGATGGCGCGCTTGAAGCCATGGGTGGCCGCTTCGCGCAGGCGGTCTTCGCCGTTCGGTACCGGGCGGATTTCGCCGGACAGGCCCACTTCCCCGAAGGCAATGGTCTTCTCCGCAAGGGCGCGGTCCTGCAGCGAGGACAGCACCGCCAGCAGCACCGGCAGATCGGCTGCGGTCTCCTGCACGCGGATGCCGCCGACCACGTTGACGAACACGTCCTGGTCGCCGACCAGCACGCCGCCGTGGCGATGCAGCACCGCCAGCAGCATCGCCAACCGGTTCTGTTCCAGGCCTACCGCCACGCGGCGTGGATTGGACAGCGGCGAGGCATCCACCAGCGCCTGCACTTCCACCAGCAACGGCCGCGTGCCCTCGCGGGTGACCATCACGCAGGAGCCCGGCTGCCGCGTGCTGCCGCCGGACAGGAAGATCGCCGAGGGGTTGGAGACTTCCTTCAGGCCCTTGTCGCCCATCGCGAACACGCCCAGTTCGTTGACCGCACCGAAGCGGTTCTTGAACGCGCGCAGCAGGCGGAAACGGCTGCCGCTTTCGCCTTCGAAATACAGCACCGCATCGACCATGTGCTCCAGCACGCGCGGGCCGGCGATACCGCCTTCCTTGGTCACATGGCCGACCAGGAACACGGCGGTACCGGTCTCCTTGGCGAAGCGCACCAACCGCGCCGCGCTTTCACGCACCTGGCTGACCGAGCCGGGGGCGGCGGTCAGCGATTCGGTCCACAGGGTCTGGATGGAGTCGGCCACGATAAGCCGCGGCTTGGCTTTGCCGGCGTGCTGCAGGATGGTTTCCACGCAGGTTTCGGCCAGCGCGTTGACGCCCTCCAGCGGCAGCTCCAGCCGGTGCGCGCGGCCAGCCACCTGGGCCAGCGATTCCTCGCCGGTGACGTACAGCACCGGCAGTTCGGCGGCCATGAGAGCCACCGCCTGCAGCAGCAGGGTCGACTTGCCGATGCCCGGGTCACCGCCAACCAGCACCACCGCGCCCTCCACCAGGCCACCGCCGAGAACGCGGTCGAACTCGCCGATGCGGGTGGTGACGCGGATGTGGTCGGTCTGCGCCACGTCCTTCAGGGCGGTGACCTTGGGCGGATCGATCTTGCCGGCCCAGCCGCTGCGACGGGAGGCCGGCGCACCGGCCGCCGCCGCGCTTTCCACGACGATTTCCGACAGCGTGTCCCAGGCCTTGCACTCGGTGCACTGGCCCTGCCATTTGCTGTAATCGGCGCCACATTCGCTGCAGACGTAGGCGGTGCGGCTCTTGGCCATGATCATTCCGGTTGCGCGTTGGATGGCGAGCATAGCCGAGCCCCGTCGCAACCGCTGCGACCCGCCACCCCGACCTGCGTGATGCTCCACTCAGGTTCAGCGCGGACCGGCCGCTACCATGTGCGGCGCCCTGCGCGCCCTCCCCCATTCCAAGGACCTCCCATGACTGGCAGCTACAGCCAGAGCCTCGTCTTTTTCTCGTTGTTGGTGGCCGTACTGGCCTCCTACACGGCACTGGACATGGCAGGCCGACTGGCCACCGCGCAAGGGCGCGTGGCGCGCTGGTGGCTGGCCGGCGGCGCCGCGGCGATGGGCCTGGGCATCTGGTCGATGCACTTCATCGGCATGCTGGCCTTCAAGCTGCCGATCCCGATCGGCTACGACCTGGCCATCACCGTGTACTCGCTGGCGGTATCAGTGGGCGCCTCGGCGTATGCGCTGTGGCTGGTCTCGCGTCCGCACCTGCCCACCCGCCGCCTGTTCGCCGGTGCGCTGCTGATGGGCCTGGGCATCGCTGCGATGCATTACCTGGGCATGGCCGCGATGCGCATGCAACCGGGGATCGACTACGACCCGCTGTGGTTCATCGCCTCCCTCCTGATTGCCTTCGGCGCCGCCGGCGCAGCGCTGTGGATCGCCTTCCGCCTGCGCGTCGAAGGCCGCAATACCCGCCGCCTGCGCGGCGCCGCGTCGTTGGTGATGGGCCTTGCCATCGTCGGCATGCACTACACCGGCATAGCTGCGGCACGCTTCCCGCCGGGCAGCCTGTGCGGGGCGGTGATCGACGGCGGCATCGATGCGCAATGGCTGGCGGTGCTGGTCATCGTCACCACGCTGGGCACCATCGGCATCGCGCTGGTGGCCTCCCTGTTCGACCGCCAGATGCGCGAACGCACCGGCCTGCTGGCCGAGTCGCTGGAACGCGCCAATGACAAGCTGCTGCAGGCTGCGCTGCACGATCCGCTGACCCAGCTGCCGAACCGCTCGCTGCTGCAGGATCGCATCGAACAGTCGATTGAAAAAGCACGCCGGCGCAACCACGCGGTGGCAGTGATGTTCTGCGACCTGGACGGCTTCAAGACCGTCAACGATGCCTACGGCCACCAGCTCGGCGACCGCCTGCTGGTGAAGGTGAGCCAGCGCATCGGCTCCCTGCTGCGGCCGCAGGACACCCTCGCGCGCCTGGGTGGGGATGAGTTCGTGATCGTGCTGCCCATCGACGAACCCGACGATGCGATGGTGGTGGCCGAGCGCATCATCGCGGCCGTGGCCGAACCCTTCCTGATCGAGGCGGCCGAACTGCAGGTCACCGCCAGCCTGGGTATTGCGCTGTATCCGGACGATGCGGCCGACGAACGCGCGCTGATGGCCAACGCCGATGCAGCGATGTACCACACCAAGCAGGAAGGGCGGAATGGCTACACCTTCTTTACCCCGTCCATGCAGGTCAGCGCCAATCACCAGCTGCGCCTGTTGCAGGACCTGCGCAAAGCTACCGAACGTGGCGAGCTGCTGCTGCACTACCAGCCCAAGTTCGTCGCTGCCGGCGCGCCCGCGGTGGGCGCTGAAGCGCTGCTGCGCTGGCAACACCCGGAGCTGGGCATGCTGGCGCCGGACATCTTCATCCCGATCGCCGAGCGCAGCGGCTTGATCCTGCCCATTGGCGACTGGGTACTGGACCAGGCCTGCGCGCAGCTGCGGGCGTGGCATGACGCCGGCAATCCACACTGGACGATGGCGGTGAACCTGTCGCCGTTGCAGTTCGCCGCGGCCGGCCTGGTGGAAACGGTAAGGGAAACGCTGGAACGGCATGGTCTGGAGGCCAGCCGGCTGACGCTGGAGATCACTGAAACCACGGCGATGAAGAACGTGGAAACCAGCCTGCAGATCCTCAACGCGCTGACCGCGCTGGGCGTGCGGATTTCGATAGATGACTTCGGCACCGGCTACTCCAGCCTGCTGTACCTCAAGCGCATGCCCGCCACCGAGTTGAAGATCGACCGCGCCTTCGTGCGCGACCTGGAAGACAACGCCGAGGATGCAGCCATCGTGTCCTCGATCGTCGCACTGGGCCGTTCGCTGCAGTTCAACGTGGTGGCCGAGGGCGTGGAAACCGCCGGCCAGCGCGATTACCTCAGCAGCCTGGGCTGCGACCAGCTGCAGGGCTACCACCTGGGCCGCCCGATGGCCCCGGACGAGTTCCTGCGCAAGGTCGCCTGACGACCGCCCTCGGTGGGTGACAACCGCCCTCGGTGGGTGACGACCGTTGGTCGTCACCCACCAAGAGCCGTAGTCCCCAGCGAGCGCACCAGCAAAAAGGCCACCCCGAGGGGTGGCCTTCTCGTTTGCGGCAACGTCGCGAAGACGTCAGTGCATCATGTGCACGTTCATGTTGTGCATGACCCACAGGGTGCCGGCGACGATGATGCCGATCACCACGACGGTGAACACCGCCGCGTTGACGTTCCAGCGGCTTTCCGACGAGCGGTCCAGGTGCAGGAAGAACACCAGGTGGACCAGCATCTGCAGCACTGCGGAGACCGCGATCACCACGCCGCTGACGGTGCGGGAGAAATCGCCCGACATCACCACCCAGAACGGGATGACGGTCAGGATCACCGCCAGCACGAAGCCGATCAGGTACGACTTGACGCTGCCGTGGCTTTCGCCGCCAGCGCCGTGGCCATGGTCGTGTGCGTTGTCATGTGCCATTACAGCGCTCCATTGAGGTAGACGACGGAGAACACGCCGATCCAGATCAGGTCCAGGAAGTGCCAGAACAGGCTCAGGCACGCCAGGCGGGTCTTGTTGGTCGCGGTCAGGCCGTTCTGCTTGACCTGGATGAACATCACCAGCAGCCACAGCAGGCCAGCGCTGACGTGCAGGCCGTGGGTGCCGACCAAGGCAAAGAATGCCGACAGGAAGGCACTGCGGTCCGGACCGTAACCCTGGTGGATCAGGTGGTTGAACTCCCAGACTTCCATGCACATGAAGCCGAAGCCCAGCAACCAGGTGATGCCCAGCCACAGGTACAGCTGGCCGACCTTGTTCTTGTGCATGGCGATCATGCCCAGGCCGAAGGTCAGCGAGGAGGTCAGCAGCAGCGCGGTTTCCCACGCAACGAACGGCAGCTCGAACAGGTCGCCCGGGCCGGGGCCGCCGTCGGTACCACCGACCAGCACCACGTAGGTGGCAAACAGCGAAGCGAAGATGAGGCAATCGCTCATCAGGTACACCCAGAAACCGAAGACGGTGTTGCCGCCGGTGTCGTGGTGCTCGTGCTCGTCATGGCCATGGGCCGCCGCTTGCGCGGCGTGCCCGTGGTTCACGGTTGGGGTATGGGTGCTCATGCCTTCAGCTCCGACTTGACCAGGCCCTGGGCAACCAGGTGCTTGCGGTGTTCGTTTTCGATGCGCTCCACTTCGGCGGCCGGGACCCAGTAGTCCACGTCCTTGTCGAAGGTGCGGTAGATGAACGTGCCGATCATGCCGACCAGGCCAATGATGGCCAGCCACCAGATGTGCCAGATCATCGCAAAGCCGAACACCATGCTGAAGGCACCGATCACCACGCCCGTGCCGGTGTTGCGCGGCATGTGGATGTCGGAATACCTGGCCGGCTTCGGCCAGGCTTCACCACGCTGCTTGCGTGCCCAGAAATCGTCCAGCTCGGTGACCTGCGGCAGCGTACCGAAGTTGTAGAAGGCCGGCGGCGAAGAGGTTTCCCACTCCAGCGTACGGGCGTCCCACGGATCGCCGGTCAGGTCCATGTTCTTCTTGCGGTCGCGGATCGACACGAAGATCTGGATGACCTGGCACAGGATGCCGGCGCCTACGATGAAGGCACCACCTGCGGCGATCAGCAACAACGGTTCGTAGGCCGGATTGACGGTGCTCTGCAGGCGACGGGTCATGCCCATGAAGCCCAGCACGTACATCGGCATGAAGGTCACGTAGAAGCCGATGAACCAGCACCAGAACGCGGCCTTGCCCCAGAACTCATTGAGCTTGTAGCCGAACATCTTC
>NZ_JBJDOQ010000020.1:0-2909 GCF_044901215.1 Stenotrophomonas sp. NPDC078853
CCTGACCACCCGCAAGCCGCTGGTGGTGATGTCGCCGAAGTCGCTGCTGCGCCACAAGCTGGCCGTGTCGACGCTGGAAGAGCTGGCCAATGGCGAGTTCCAGCACCTGATCGGTGACGCCAAGGCCGACCCGAAGAAGGTCAAGCGCGTGGTGCTGTGCTCGGGCAAGGTCTACTACGACCTGCTGGAAGACCAGACCAAGCGTGGCCAGGAAGACGTGGCGATCATCCGCGTGGAGCAGCTGTATCCGTTCCCGCGCGCGCTGCTGGCTGCCGAACTGAAGAAGTACGGCAAGGCCACCGACGTGGTGTGGACACAGGAAGAGCCGCAGAACCAGGGCGCGTGGTACCAGATCCGCCACCACCTGCAGTTCTGCGTCGCCTATGGCCAGAACCTCCATTACGCGGGTCGCGCGCGCTCGGCATCGCCGGCCGCCGGCCACATGGCTGACCATGTCATCGAGCAGCAGAAGCTGGTCGCCGATGCCCTGGTCAACCCGTTCGACGACTCGGTCGCCGAATAACCCTCCCCTATTCCAGAAATACGAACCCAGGAAGCTCCCGCATGGCCACCGAAGTCAAAGTCCCGGTTTTGCCCGAATCCGTCTCCGACGGCACCATCGCCACCTGGCACAAGAAGGTCGGCGACGCCGTCAAGCGTGACGAGAATCTGGTCGACCTGGAGACCGACAAGGTCGTTCTGGAAGTCCCGTCGACCGTCGACGGCGTGCTGAAGGAAATCAAGTTCCAGGAAGGCGACACGGTCACCAGCGCCCAGGTGCTGGCGATCATCGAGGAAGGCGCGGTGGCTGAAGCTGCTGCACCGGCCCCGGCCGCTGAAGAGAAGAAGGCTGAAGCCGCCCCGGCGCAGGCCACCGAGGCACCGAAGGCCGCTGCGGCTGCCCCGGCCGCATCGAAGTCGGCTGCCGATTCGCTGCCCCCGGGCGCCCGCTTCTCGGCGATCACCGAAGGCGTGAACCCGGCCGACGTGGACGGCACCGGCCGTCGCGGCGCGGTGACCAAGGAAGACATCGTCAACTACGCCCGCAACGGCGGCGCCGGCAAGGCCGGTGGTGCGCGTCCGGAAGAGCGCGTGCCGATGACCCGCATGCGCAAGCGCATCGCCGACCGCCTGATGGAGTCCAAGAACAGCACCGCGATGCTGACCACCTTCAACGAGGTCAACCTCGCCAAGGTGTCGGCTGCGCGCAAGGAGCTGCAGGAAGAGTTCCAGAAGGCCCACGGCATCAAGCTCGGCTTCATGAGCTTCTTCGTCAAGGCCGCTGCCAACGCGCTGCAGCGCTTCCCGCTGGTCAATGCCTCGGTCGACGGCAGCGACGTGATCTATCACGGCTACTCGGACATCTCCATCGCCGTGTCCACCGACAAGGGCCTGGTGACGCCGGTGCTGCGCAACGTCGAACGCCAGTCGTTCGCCGACATCGAAAAGGGCATCGCCGACTACGCCAAGAAGGCGCGTGACGGCAAGCTGGGCCTGGACGACCTGCAGGGCGGCACCTTCACCGTGACCAACGGCGGCACCTTCGGTTCACTGCTTTCCACCCCGATCATCAACCCGCCGCAGAGCGCCATCCTGGGCATGCACGCGATCAAGGAACGTCCGATCGCCGAGAACGGCCAGGTCGTGATCGCGCCGATGATGTACCTGGCGCTGTCCTACGACCACCGCATCATCGACGGCAAGGATTCGGTGCAGTTCCTGGTGGACATCAAGAACCAGCTGGAAAACCCGGGCCGCATGCTGTTCGGCCTGTAAGACCCGCCGACCCCTCCCGCCTGCGGGAGGGGTCTGTCGTTCCGGGGCACGGCCAACGGCCCTGCCCGCCTCCCGGCGCACTGCGCCACCGGCCCGCTCGCACGGGTCGAGGAATGCATCAAGGACTTTCAAATGGCTGAACAATTCGACGTCGTCGTCATCGGTGCCGGCCCGGCCGGCTACCACGCCGCCATCCGTGCCGCGCAGCTGGGCCTGAAGACGGCCTGCATCGACGCCGCGCTGGGCAAGGACGGCAAGCCCGCCCTCGGCGGCACCTGCCTGCGCGTGGGCTGCATCCCGTCCAAGGCGCTGCTGGATTCCTCGCGCCAGTACTGGAACATGGGCCACATCTTCGGCGACCACGGCATCAGCTTCAAGGACGCCAAGATGGACGTCGAAGCGATGGTTGGCCGCAAGGACAAGATCGTCAAGCAGTTCACCGGCGGCATCGCCATGCTGTTCAAGGCGAACAAGGTGGCTGCGTATTACGGCTTCGGCGAACTGCAGAAGGACAACGTGGTCAAGGTGACCCAGCACGATGGTTCGATCGTCGAGCTGAAGGGCACCAACGTGATCATCGCCGCCGGTTCGGATTCGATCGAACTGCCGTTCGCCAGGTTCGACGGTGAGACCATCGTCGACAACGTCGGCGGCCTGGACTTCACCGAAGTTCCCAAGCGCCTGGCCGTGATCGGCGCCGGCGTCATCGGCCTGGAACTGGGCAGCGTGTGGAAGCGCCTCGGCGCCGAAGTCACCATCCTGGAAGCACTGCCGGACTTCCTGGCCGCCGCCGATGCCGAAGTGGGCAAGGTCGCGCTGAAGGAGTTCAAGAAGCAGGGCCTGGACATCAAGCTGGGCGCCAAGGTGTCCAAGGCCGAAGTCACCGGCAAGGGCAAGAAGGCCGAAGTCGCGCTGACCTACACCGACGGCGAAGGCGAGAAGTCGCTGGTCGTGGACAAGCTGCTGGTGGCCGTCGGCCGTCGCGCCGCGACCAAGGGCCTGCTGGCCGAAGGCACCGGCGTCAAGATCAACGAGCGTGGCCAGATCGAAGTGGACGCGCATTGCCACACCGGCGTCAACGGCGTGTGGGCGGGCGGGGGGTGCGGGCGGGGGCCGTTGCGGGGGCCCGCGGG